>JAWKQN010000020.1 GCA_041390125.1 Gemmatimonadota bacterium
GGGAGAGCAACTCGATCCCCGAGCGGGATTCGAGTTCGTGAACGCCAATCAGGCCGTCTTCCCGTCCTGGCGATGTGCCGCGTGCTGGGTCTCTCCCCCAGCGGCTACTACGCCTGGCTGCGCCGTCCGCCGTCGAAGCGGGCGGAGCGAGACGCCGAGCTGGTGGTGAAGATCCGGGCGGTGTTCGACACCAACCGGCAGGTGTACGGCCGGCCGCGCATCTTCGCTGAGCTGAAGGAGCAGGGCGAGTCCGTGAGCGAGAAGCGGGTGGGCCGGCTCATGAAGCAGGAAGAGATCCAAGGTGCGAGCCGGCGCAAGCGGGGACCGAAAACCACGCGGCGCAACACGAATGCGCGGCCGGCACCCGACCTGGTCGAGCGGGACTTCACGGCCGACGGCCCCGACCTCCTCTGGGTGGCCGACATCACGTACATCCCCACGTGGGCCGGATTCCTGTACTTGGCGGTCGTGCTGGACGCCTGGAGCCGCCGGATCGTCGGGTGGGCCATGGCGACGCATCTGCGGACCGAGCTCGTCCTGGAGGCGCTGAACATGGCCACCTGGCAGCGGCGGCCGAGGGCGGTGATTCACCACTCGGACCAGGGCACGCAATACACGTCCGTGGCGTTTGGGCTTCGCTGCAAGGAGGTCAACGTCCGGCCCTCGATGGGCTCGGTCGGCGACGCGTACGACAACGCCCTCTGCGAGAGCTTCTTTGCGACGCTCGAGTGCGAGCTCCTGGATCGGCATCGATTCGTCACCCAAGCCGAGGCACGCATGGCCGTGTTCGACTTCATCGAGGGGTTCTACAACCCCCGGCGTAGGCACTCGGCACTCGGCCACGTCTCACCCATCACCTTCGAGCGGCGCCACGCTCCACAGGTGGAGGCCGATGCTGCGTGATCGCTCTACCTCACCGGCCATCCCGCCCCGCTACCGCGGGGAAGCGTGGCTCTCCACGAAGGTCGGGGACAGATTGAATACCTCAGTGCTCACCCGTCCACGAAACCGGGACAGCTCCACCCCGACAAGAGGGGTGCGAACCCTGGCGGCTAAGGTGGGCCGACCGTAGGGTGACCTCTGAACGGGAGGAGCCGGGGCCGGTTCGGAGATCCTTGAACGTTAACCGCCATGCCGCAGGTGTGTGGCGTCCAGGCCGCCCTGAACAGCGTTTGATTGGGCCTGAGGCGGCCGGGGCAGAGCAGCTCCTATCGGAGGCGGTACAAAGGCGGAACCTCCATGCGCGCACGCGGCTGGTGGCGCTGCGACCCAGTGGCCTGGCTCGGCCGGAGTCGGGATCTACTGAACAGCACTTGCAGGCGTGTGGCTCGAGCGGAAGTGCCGCACGGCGTTTAACAAAGGGATCTCCGGCTCCGCGCCGCGATGCGGCGCTCCGTCCCAACCGGCCCCCGACAAGAGGGGTGCGGACCCTGGCGGCTAAGGTGGGCCGGCCGTAGGGTGACCTTGAACGGGAGCAGCCGGGGCCGGTTCGGAGATCCTTGAACGTTAACCGCCATGCCGTAGGTGTGTGGCGTCCAGGCCGCCCTGAACAGCGTTGGATGGGCTTCTGAGGCGGCCGGGCAGAGCAGCTCCTGACGGAGGCGGTACAAAGGCGGAACCTCCATGCGCGCACGCGGACGGTGGCGCTGCGACGAGGTGGCCTGGCTCGCCCGGAGTCGGGATCTACTGAACAGCACTTGCAGGCGTGTGGCTCGAGCGGAAGTGCCGCACGGCGTTTAACAAAGGATTCCGGTTCCGCGCCGCGATGCGGCGCCCGTCCCAACCGGCCCCTGACGACCAGAGTTGCCGACCCTGGCGGCTAAGGTGAGCCCGCCGTAGCGTGACCTTGAACGGGAGCAGCCGGGGCCGGTTCGGAGATCCTTGAACGTTAACCGCCATGCCGTAGGTGTGGCGTCCAGGCCGCCCTGAACAGCTGTGGATGCGCTCCCGAGGCGGCCCGGACTAAGCAGCCCCTATCGGAGGCGGTACAAAGGTGGAACCTCCCCGCACGCGGCTGGTGGCGCTGCGACGGAGTAGCCTGGCTCGGCCGGGAGTCGGGATCCACTGAACTGCACTTGCAGGCGTGGGGCCTGAGCGGAAGTGCCGCACGGCGTCTAACAAAGGGATTCCGGCTCCGCGCCGCACTGACGCGGCGCTCCGTCCCAACCGGCCCCCGACGAGCGGGGTGCGGACCCTGGCGGCCAAGGTGAGCCGGCCGTAGGGTGACCTCTGAACGGGAGCAGCCGGGGCCGGTTCGGAGATCCTTGAACGTTAAGCGGCATCACTAGGACGTAAGCCGTGGAAGGGAGGAGAGGCATGGTAGGAAATGACATGTTCGACTACCTCGACGGGCTGGCTGGGCAGACGTTCCCGCCGCTGCTGCTCGAGGTTCTCCTGAAGTCCGGGCGGACCTTCTATCTGAAGAACGTCTTCTATCCCAATCGGGAGACGGAGATGATCGCCCTTCGAGTCTGGGATCTTCGAGCCGCAGATGTGCAGAGCTTGCCGGAGAAGCTGAATGCGGTACCGGATCGCGATACCTGGGAGAACTTTCGTGAGATCGATGCCAATTTGGATCAGGCAAACCTGTGGGTCCCGCTCGCCGAGATCGAAGGCTTCATGGAGTGGCATGAGAGATACTGGCCACAGCCGAAGAACGACGAGAAGGCCCAGATTGGATTCTTCTCGCCACTACGCGAGACCGATTGATCATACTGAACGGACGTGACACCGCTTAACAGAAGGGTTTCCGGCTCCGCGCCGCCCTTCGTGCGTCGCTCCGTCCCAACCGGCCCTTCAGCCAGGCAGGCGGCCCTGGCGCCTACGGTGGCCCGGGCGTAGGGTGACCGGAGACGGGAGCAGACGGGCCGGCTCGGAAACCCCGAAACGTTATCGGCCATGGCAGAAGGTAAGGGTGCCATTGACAACCATGGTACTCAGTACCATAATGCCAGATGGCCCGCTCGGACTCCTACATCGAGTTTGTCACGACGTCGATGTTCGAGACGTCGGCGAAGAAGCTCCTCACGGAAGAGGATCGGCGGGAGTTGGAGCTGCTCCTGCTCGAGGATCCGAGGCGCGGGGACGTGGTTCCTCGAACCGGCGGATTCCGTAAGGTTCGATTTGCCCGTCCCAGCCGGAAGGAGGGAAAGAGCGGCGGTACGCGGGTGATCTACTACTTCATTCAGCGTACGGACCGCATCTACCTGATCGAAGTGTACGCCAAGGGAGTGAAGGGCGACCTCACGCGGTCCGAGGAGCATGCCTTGCGGGACGTTGCGCGCGTCCTTGAGGGAGAGAGATGATGGCACGTCGAGCGAAGGGAACGTTTGGACAGCGCCTGCTGGAGTCGGCCCGGGAGGCGGCCCGGATTGAGCGAGGAGAGGCTGAGCCCGGGCGGGTCACGCGGTATACGGTGGCCGAGGCGGAGGTCGAGCCTCCGCCTCAGTACGGGGCGGATCGGATTCGGGAGATCCGTGACCAGATGGAGGTCTCTCAGTCGCTCTTCGCGGCAGCTCTGAACGTCAGCCCGGAAACGATCCGGGCTTGGGAGCAGGGGAAGCGGGAGCCAGACGGCCCAACCCTTCGGTTGCTCGAAGTCGCGGAGCAGCATCCGGAAGTCTTCCTGGGCAAACTGCGCAGGCGGACGAGCCGCGGTCGACCGAAAGCCAAGTCGGCATAGTGTACGGCCCACGGCGGCGGCAGGTGGAGGACCACGGCCGATAACAAACAGTTGCCGCCTCCGCTCTCTACGTTCGCTCCGGTGAATCACGGCGCGCTTTGCGCGCCGCGCCGGCAACTTGGGAACGTTATCAGAAACCCGAGCGACGTGAGTGAGGGAGCCAGCGGGCCGGGGAAGGTGTATTCTTGGGGGCAGACCAAAGAACCCACCCCGGAGGGGACATCCATGGGAACTGACGCTACTGAGCGGCTGGAGGCCGTGGCCCTGGCGTTGCCTCGAAAGGAGAGAGCTCGCCTGGCTCAGCGCCTAATCGAGAGCCTGGATGACGACCCCGAGGTCGAGGAGGCCTGGGCTGTGGAGATCCAGCGCCGGCTCGACTCGATCGATCGAGGTGAAGTGGAGTTGATCCCGGCGGAGCAGGTTCTGGCCGAAGCCCGGCGCCGGGTCGGCTCCTGAGTGCGCGTCGTCCTAGCGAGTCCTGCGGCGCAGGACCTCCTGAGAGCGATCGATTTCTACAACGACCTGGCTCCGGGTCTCGGAACGGATCTCCTAGATGAATTTGAAGCAGGGCTCGGGCAGATCACGGAGTTCCCCGAAGCCGGCTCCCCCTACCTGAAGAATACGCGACGGACGCTGCTGCGTCGGTTCCCCTTCTCGATCGTGTACCGCGTGAGGGCGGATGCACTTGAGGTGGTCGCTCTGGCGCATCGGTCCCGAAGGCCTGGCTATTGGACGGAGCGGTCGTAGCGGCGCCCACACCGTGTCTGTTGAAGTACACCGTTTGTGTTGAAGTGACGGGCTTCTGATAACAACAGGTTTCCGGCTTCGCGTCGCGCCTGCGGCGCGGCGCTCCGACCCAACCGGCCCGTTCGACCGGTCGGGCGTCCCTGGCGGCTAGACTGGCCCGGGCGTAGGGTGCCCGGAGACGGGAGCAGCCGGGCCGGTTCGGAAACCCCGAAACGTTATCCAACATGGCTTGGACGAGAGGGTTGAAGGGCCGCCAACACCTTGGATGGACAACGCGGAGCCGAATGGCTAGGACGTTCCTGATCTGTTCGGCGATGGTGCTTCTACCTGTAGCGGCTGGGCAGCAGGTGATCGAGGCAGGCGGACCTCCGGCGTGGGGCGATGGTCCACGACTTGTCGAGGAGGTGCGGATCGGCGACGAGGGAACTGACGAGTACCTCTTCGGGACCGTCGCTGGGGTAGTGGTGCTCCCGGATGGGAGATCTGGGTCGGCGACTCTCAGCAGCACCTGATCCGGCGGTACGATAGGGACGGCACATACATCGGGAGCCGGCCGCGAAGGGGAAGGGCCTGGAGAGTTTGCGTATCCTTCAAACATGAGACGCCTCCGGACGGGACGATCGCGGTATGGGATCCGGGGCTAGTCCGATTAAGCCTGTTCGCCCCAGATGGGGGACTCGTGGATAGCTTCAACCCACCGACGTTCATGGTGGGTGGCCCGCTCGAGGAACTAGAGGTAGATCCTGAAGGGAATCTCCATCTCCTGAAGGCGTCGCTTCTTGGCCCCGGCCGCGCGCGGTTCTATTGGCTGGAGCTGGATCGAACTGGCCAGGTCTTGGACTCGACGTTTGTGCTCCCGGGTGAGACCGTCGGCTCGGTGGACCCGACTACGACACTCTCGGCCCTCAGTCCGAAAGGCTACGTCGTTTCTGGACGCACCGACCAGTATGTGCTCTTCCTCCACCGGGAAGAAGGCGTAGTGCAGATCCGCCACGAGTGGGAGCCGGTCGAGTACAAACGTGAGGAGCGAAGGGAGAAGCAGTTCCTGGCGGAAGTCATGTCGGACCGGACCGGACGACCGGAGGGCAGAATCGGCCAGACGAAGCCCGCCTTCAAAGCTCTCTTCGTGGACTCGGAAGGAAGGTTCTGGATCGAGCGGTACGCCGAGGGTCACAATGAGGGTGAGTCTCCAGGGGAAGAATCCAGGCGGCTTGAGGGATGCCGATTCATGGGAGCCTCACGCGCCGAGTGTGACAAGGGTATCCGCACTTGGCACGACGAACTCGTTTTCGACGTCCTCGGGACGGAGGGGACCTACATCGGCACCCTCCGCTTTCCGACTCGTAGAACGAAGATCTGGCATGCGGCCGGCAGCACACTGTGGGTTACAGAGCAGAACGAATACGACGAGTCATTTGTGGTGCGCTACCGGATCGAAAGGCCGTAGGTCGCCCGGGGGGCACGACGCCACGTTGGATAACAAGAGGGTTTCCGGCTTCGCGCCACGCCTTCGGCGCGGCGCTTCGTCCCAACCGGCCTTCGAGCCCAGCCGACAGCCCTAGCGGATAAGATGCTCTAGGACGTAGCTTGACCCGAGACGGGAGTAGCCGGGCCGGTTCGGAAACCCCGAAACGTTAACCGCCATGCCATCGGTGTGTGGCATTCAGGCCGCCCTGAACAGCGTTGGAGTGGGCTTGGAGGCGGCCGGGGCAGGCCTGCCGGAGACGGTACAAAGGCGGAACCTCCATGCGCGCACGCGGACGGTGGCGCTGCGACGAGGTGGCCTGGCCTGCCCGGATTCGATCTACTGAACAGCGCTTGCAGGCGTGTGTCTCGAGCGGAAGTGCCGCACGGCGTTTAACAAAGGGGATTCCGGCTTCGCGCCGCGAGATGCGGCGCTCCGACCCAACCGGCCCTGAGGACCAGGCGCCGGCCCTGGCGGCTAAGGTGGTCCAGACGTAGGGTGTCGGAAGGCGGGAGCAGCCGGGGCCGGTTCGGAAGCCCCGAAACGTTATAAGAAAGCCCGCAGGAAGCCGGATCCGTGAAAACGGACCGGTTCGTGGGGGTGGTTGAGGTAGGGATATGGCTTCAGGTCAGGTGACGTAGGCGGGCTCGATTTTGGGCGAGTTCGCCTGCTTGGTCGGAGTCCAGGGCGTTCCAGAGGTCGACGGCCTGTTGGAGGTTCAGCCAGAACTCGGGCTCGGTGCTAGTGGAATCGAGCCAGTCGGAGGGCAGTGTCCGGCGTGACCGAGCGCTTGCCCTTCACGATCTCATTCATGCGGGGTAGGACATCCGCAGGCGCTGGGCGGCCTCTTCTGCGTGATCCCGAGAGGGATCAGGAAGTCTTCAAGGAAGATCTCGCCGGGATGGGTTGGGCGTCGGCTTTGGCAAGCGCATGGTGGCACCTCGTCATTCAGAGCAGCTCAATCGATAGTCCACGATCTTTACGTCTTCGGGTCCCATCTCGGTCCATCGGAAGCAGACCCGGTATTGATCGTTGATTCGGATGGAGTGAAGCCCGGTGCGGTTGCCCTTGAGCTTCTCGAGCCTGAGGCCGGGAAGGACAGGGAGACCAGAGACACGGCCGCGTTCAGTTGGTCGAGGGTTCTGGAGGCACGCGCGTGAAGTGCGGACGCCAACGTCTTCCGGGCAGCCTTGGAGTCGGTGCCATCGAAGATGTCCTCGGTACCCTCGGTCCTTGAACGATAGGATCAACGGATCAGTCGTCCGGGGGGAGAGGTTATTTATGCTTGCTGGTAACCATAAAGCGGCGGGCCGGAACAGGCAAGAAGGGGGCCCCCCGTGAGGGCAGGGGTTGGCGGGTGGGTTTGCGACGACCGCGGGCCATCTTATAACACACGGTGAGCGGCCGCGGCAGTGCCGCTACGCCCCTCTGGGACACCCGCCTTGCGGCGGGCGTCGCTCACCTAGAAACGTTATCGGGCACGGAAGCGACGAGCGAGGCCGCATGGTCTGGGACTATCAGGAAGGGCAGAGCCTGGAAGATCGCCGCTGCCATTCACACCTACGACGATAGCCGGCGAAGCACTGTGATGACTTTGAAGGAGCAGCCCGAGATGCAGCCCGGGCACTCGACCATCTTGGGAGTCAGGTAATCGAGGGCCTCAGCGATCTTTACGGCTTCCGGCTGCCCTGCAGCAGGTGTACGCAGCAGGCGGAACAGTACCAAAGCTCTTGAGCGAAATGAGAAGTGACTCAGTACGCCGAGTCGTTCTCGAGCACTTACAAGTTGCTCTAGCGTTCCAGTACTCCACTGACGTGACGGCGCGCGCTTTGCGGGCACTCGAAATGTCCGAGTTTCTCGCGGACGCGCGCCGCCTGAAGCTGTCGTCCGGTATCTGCGGCGGTTGACGAAGTGCTATGTGGCGGGCTTCCTACCAGAGTGTGTGATCTTGTGCCGTGGAATACTGGAGAACGCCATCAAAGACAGGTTCACCGCTGCGGGAATAGATGCTCCCGAGACACAAAGACAGAGAATCAATGAGGCGGCTCGACTAGGGTGGCTTTCGCGGGAAGGAAAGGAGAGCGCCCATCAGGTGTGGACCTGGCAACAAGGCCGTCCACGACGACCCCGGAGGTAACCAAGGACGTGTTCGGCACGATCAAGATGGTTGCTGGAGTCCTAAGGCAACTGTACTAGAAGAAGCCAAGACCCTGGCCGGGTGGAGTCGTGGACCGCGCCCGATAACAAGTAGGTTGCCGGCTTGTACAAGCACGGTAATCCCCTGACAGTGGTCCCCACCGAGGGAGTTGTCTAGGCGGCTTTGGAGCGGGACCTCATTCGCGGCGTACGCGCGGCGCGGTTGGGGGTGGCGAGAGGCGCGGCGTCGGGCTCGTGGGCGGGGATGCCGGCCACAAAGACGTCGTAGGGCGTGCGGCCCTCCATGGCACGGCCGCGGTGCGGCCGGCGGCGGTTGTAGGCCTCCAGATAGGCATCGAGATCGACCTGCATCTCGTCGATCGTCTCGTACCAGGTGGTTCGGCCCTTGAGGCGGAGATGCTCATCGAGCAGCGTCCGGTGGAAGCGCTCGATGAAGCCGTTGGACTGGGGCCTGCGGACCTGGGTGGTACGGTGCTCGATCTCCTCGAGCTGGAGGAAGAGCTCGTAGGGGTGCTGGTCGGGTCGACCGCAGTACTCGCGCCCGTTGTCGCTGAGCACCGTTCGGACCCTGACCCCGTGGGCTTCGAAGAAGGGCAACACGTCGTTGTTGAGGACGTGCACCGCCGTCAGGGGCAGCTTGCTGGTGTAGAGCCGTGCCCAGACGTAGCGACTGAAGCAGTCGAGCACGGTCTGGATGTAGACCTTCCCGACACCCTTCAGGGTGCCAGCGTAGAAGGTGTCGACGGCCACCAGCTCGCCGGTGGCGTTGACCTGGATCTGGCGTTCGCGGAACTCGGGGTTGAAGCGCTCCAGCACGCGGATCTGCGCCTCCGTCAATGTGAGTTGGCGCTCGCGAGCCGTCTCCTCGAGTCGCAGGAGGCGCTCGTGCTTGGTCTCCAGACCGTGGCGGCTCCAGACGCCCCGGACCCCTCCCGAGCTGACCTGGATGCCCCGCAGCAGCAGCTCATCCGCGACGCGCTGGGGTCCGTGCGTCGGGCACTCCAAGGCGTAGTCCAGGATGGCCTGCTCGACCTCCGCGCTGACGCGGTTGGGGTGCGGTCCTCGGGGCCCGGGCAGCCGATCGAGCAGTCCTTCGGCCCCGAATGTCTGGAAGTTGCGCCGGATCTCATAGAACTGCTGCCGGCTGTAGCCGACGATCTTGCAGGCCTTCGAGACGTTCCCCAGTTCCTGGGCCAACTGTAGCAGGGACAGCTTCCGCCGTGCTACCTTCTCTGCTTGGACGGTGGTCATCGCCGTTTCTCTCCCGATGGTTGGTGAGTGACTTCGACATCTCTCAACTAACCCTCGGTGTGGACGGCTGGCCACCGTCCTCTTTTGTGGTCAGGTGTCAGGCGATTACCGTGCTAGCTCAGCCGGCTCCGCGCCGCGCTCCGCACGGCGCTCCGTCCCAACCGGCCACCACGAGTTGGGTTTGTGACTGGCGGTGCACGGCACTGCGAACGTAGCGTGCCATCAGAACGTGGGTGCCGGGGCCGGTTCGGCAACCCCTGGAACGTTAACTGACATCGCCCCTGCTGGCCTCGTGGCGGGGACGTGGGCCGCGGTACGGAGCAGCATGAGCCGCTGGCAACCTGGGTCTCGAGAACTCAAGTCTACGCCGAGAGGGGCGGGTACCTCCAATGGGGAGCGAGTGCGCGAGCGCACCGCCTCGGTCGGTCAACCACCCGGACGTCCCTCTCCCAACTCGCGGCAGTACGCATACAGCGCGTCGTAAACGATGAACTCGCGGTCCAGGATCTCGTGGTCGTCGCGCAGGTCGAGCGCGCCGAACCCCTCGGCGATCGCCTTCAGGCCGGGCGCCTCCGGGCGGCCGTAGAGGTCCTCCGAGACATCGGCACCGTGCACGATCTGCGCGAGCCGTGCGACCGCGGGATCGTCGATCCCATAGCGCGTTACGATCGCCTCGAAGCTGCAGCGGCCGTCGTGGTGCCCGAGTTCCACGCCCGGGACGTCGAACGGCGTAGCGCCCTCGCGCGCGGCGGTCGGGAGCACCTGATCGGGGGCTTCGAACAGGAACTCCGCGTCCGGGTCGACGAACTTTCGGATCAGCCAGGGGCACGCGACCCGGTCCACCTTCACGCGCTCTCTCGTAACCCACTTCATCGTGTCCCCCTTTTCAGGCGGCTCTTGAGTGCTGTGTACAGATCGGCAAACAACACGAAACCTCGTTGGAGCCGGGCGTCGTCGTCCGGCTCCGAGGCGACGAGGCCTTCAAGCAGCAGCTCCACTCCGGGCGCTTCCGGGCGGCCGAACCGCCCTTCCTTCAGGTCGATGTCGTGCACCACCTGCGCGAGCGCGGCAAGTGCCGCGTCGCCCGGTGCGAAGGTGCTCGCGAGCACCTCGCACGTGCAGCTGTCCCCCGCGTGCGTGTATTCGCCTTCATACATGTCGAAGCGCAACTCACCGGGCGCTGGCTCGTAGCCGTCCGGATCCACGAAGCGAAAGCGCGCGTCGGGGTCCACGAAGCGGCGGATCAGCCAGGCGCTGGCGATGCGATCGACATGCACGCCGCGGCGGGTGACCCAGGTGCGTCCGACCAGATGCGAGAAGTCCTCTCCGTGCGTCGAGTCCCCCTTGCCGGTGTCGGTGCCTCCACCTGGCCAGTCCTCGCCGTTCGGGGTGTCCTCGGGCTCGCGTACCTGCGCGAGCGCCGCCACCTGCTCCGGGGACAGGCCCGGGAGTAAGCGCGAATCGCATTGAAGCGCGCCCCCCCCGTCCGCCTCGATCTCGCGCATCAGCCACTCGAAGTCCTCGCGTGCTGCGTCGTCCGCCGGCAGCACCCAGGCGGCATTCTTGAGCGCGACTGCGCCAATCTGCTGCATGCGCCGCCAGACCTTTACTCGCAGACAGCTCCGGCGTGGCCGGGATCTGATGTAGCAGGAGGAGCCATGCCGATCGCTCATGCCGGGCGCCCTTCGACAGTGAGCGCGAAGACCGCCGGCACCGGCGAAACCTACCAGCGCAGCGGCCACGAAGGTCGCGACGGGCGCGCGTCCAGAGGATCCCGCCGATGAGGGCCGCGCGATGGCCACGCTCCGCACCAGATAGTAGAGCCTGACCGAGCGGGCCCGTGCGTGCGGCAGCGCGAGGTCGATGAGGGCCTTGCGCGAGGGTTCACCAATCTCGCGCAGGCCACCGACCACGAAGGCGAGCAGCAGGGTGGCGAAGCTGTGTGCGGATGCGACGGCGAGCGGGAAGAGCGAGAACGCGACGAACGTGGCTACCACGAAGCCCTCTCGGCCCGCTCGGTCGCCCATGCGCGCGGCGGGCAGGTACACCAGCATGGCGGTTACCATCTCGACCCCCACCAGAAGCGCGCCGAATGCGGGTGCGGGAGACGCTTTACCATGCTCATGGCGTAGAGGATGATGAACACGCCGGCCATGCCTTCGCACGCTCGGACCAGGATGTCCGAAGCGAGCAGCCACCGGAGCGAATGCGGAAGAGACCTTCCAGACGCCGCGTATGCCCAGGGCCGCGGCGGGAGGGGAAGATCGAGCCGGATGCGCGAGACGAGCACCAGCGTTAGAAGCGCGAGCGCACCAGACGCGGCGAGGCCCAAGCGGATGCCCGGCTGTACACCGTAGCGCAGGATGGCCAGTCCACCCAGCGTGGGCGCGACCACGATGGGCAAGCGACGCATAATGGCCTGGACGGTGAAGCCCATCGCACGACTGCCTTCGGGAGCGCGTCGCCCACGACCGCGAGCGTGGACTCGCCATGCTCGTCCAGTCAGGGCGAGCGAGCCCAACGAACAGCCACGGCCAGTCGGGCGCGATCAGGTACGCGAGGTAGCCCAAGGCGGCGACCCCGACGAGGATGCGCAACGTGGTCCGGCGTCCGAAGCGGTCCGAAGCCCAGCCGCCCGAGCTACTGGTAGAGTCCGTCCAGCAGGTCCTGGCCGCTGCCGTAGAGACCGATCGCCGCGGCCGGCGCGCCCAGCACTTCCATATACTTGGGCACGAACCGCCGCCAGAGATGTTCGCCGAGTCCCATCAGGAACATCGCACCCGCGACGGACGCGACGTTGCGCTCGAGGGCGGAAGGCCCGGAGCCCGCCACCGATCGCTCGGTTCTTGGCAGGGGCGGTGAGCGACTCCGGGGTGGCCATCGGGGCGCATAACTGGCTTCGCAGACGGCACGACACGCGTGTATCATTGATACACGTACCAGGGTACCTCATGCACAAGGAGAACGCCATGTCGTTCCTGCGAATCCGAGTGATCGTACCGGTCCTGATGGCGACCTTCCCGGCCTCCGCGCTGTCCCAGACGGCTGCCGGGGACCCTTGGGCAGCCGTGGGAGAGATCCTCCAGACCGAGAACGTGAGCGCATCGCCGTACCATCGGTACACCTTCCGAGGACGGACCGTGTCCGTCTTGGCGGCGTCGACGTGGCGGCGGGCATCGCGTTGGGGGGCGTGGGTCGGGTTCGCCGGGGAGCCGGACCGGGCCATGGTCATGGGGGACCTGGTCGTAACGGCGGGGGAGCTGGGTCCCGTGCTGGCGGAACTGTCGCCAGGACGTGGACGTAACGGCCATTCACAACCATCTGGCCGGAGAGACGCCTCAGGTCCTCTACGTCCATTTCCACGTTCAGGGGAGGCCCGCGACGTCGCGGCCCGGATCGACCGCGCCGTTCGGCTCACCGGCACGCCGCGCCCGGTGCCGGCCCCCTGCGCCGAGGCGCACGCCCTCATGGATACGGCAATGGTGTTCCGCACTCGGGGTGCGGGCTCGGCCAGCGGCCCCATCACCAAGGTCTCCACGGTGCTCGTACCTGGGGAGGTGACCATGACGGACATCCGGTTCTCCCGGCCCTGGGGTACGGAACACCGATCAATTCCAGGGTCGCCGACGACCGGGTGGTGGCGACGGGCGACTTCGCCGGGTTGGGCACAGCCCTGGATCCCCTTCTCGACGCCATGGCGCGGCACGGCATCGTGGCCACCGCTCTCCACAGCCATCTGATCGACGAATCGCCGCACATCTACTATGTGCACTTCTGGGCCGACGGGGCTCCGGGCGATGTCCTGCTCGGTCTCCGGGCGGCCATGGATGCTGTTCGCTGATCCGGGGACTCATCCACTCACCTGCGCTCCCGTGCATCGTGTCGTGACCCGGAAGTACCCGCTGGACACTCCTGCTTCTTGCGACTCTCCCGGTCGCGGGGGTGCGCAGACATCGCTGGAACGCCCGTCGCTCGTGGGCACACGGCGTGATCCTATCCATCTGGACGGACGTGTGGAGGAGCCCGCCTGGTTCGGGGGCGACTCCATCGCCGCCCTCACGATGACCGAGTCGATGGAGGGCGTGTGACAACGGGGCGGACCGTCGTCCGGGTTCTGCCGACGGGGGCGCCCTGTTCATCGCAGTGGTGGCCCATGATCCCGACCCCGACGCCATCGTGTCCTTCTCAGCTAGCGCGATCCGGCCTGAGTGGGGAGGATCACGTCATCCCGGCCCTCGACACGTACCTGGATGGACGCCGGGATACACGTTCGCCGTCAACCCCGCTGGGGCACGTTACGATGCCCTGATCTCGGGAACCGGTGAACGTCAGAGCGCCGACTGGGACGGCATCTGGGAAGCGCGCACCGCACGTGGCCCCTGGGGGTGGTCGGCGGAGATCCAGATCCCCGTAGGCACCCCTGGGCTTCCAGCCCGGTCTGACGGAGTGGGGCTTCAACGTACAGCGCCAGATCCAGCGCCTGCAGGAGACGAGCCGGTGGTCCAGCCCCCGACGAGACTTCCAGATCACGCAGGTGGCACGGGCCGGACGTCTCACTGGCCTTCCCGACTTCCGCCTCGGCCTGGGCCTGACCGTGCGTCCTTCGGTGGTTGTCGGTGTGGAGGCGCCAGAACCGACGGTGGCGTCCGACGGCACGGGGCGCGCCAGCCTGGATGTGACCCAGCGGCTGGGAAGCAACCTCCTGGCGTCCCTCACGCTGAACACGGACTTCGCCGAGACGGAGGTGGATACCCGCCAAACCAACCTCACGCGCTTTCCCCTGCTCTTTCCGGAGAAGCGCACGTTCTTTCTGGAAGGGTCGGACATCTTCGCCTTCGGCTTCGGGACGGGCCAGGATCTCCTTCCCTTCCAGAGCCGGCGGTTGGGCCTGGTCTCGGGGACTCCCGTGCCCCTGGATGTGGGCGCCAAGGTCAGCGGGCGGACCGGCAACACCAACCTGGGCCTGCTGAGTGTTCGCACCGGCGCAGAGTCCGGCCTTGCTCCGGCGTCCACCATGACGGTGGGCCGGATCCGTCAGAACGTCCTGGGGGAGTCGTCGGTTGGGGCCCTCGGTACGCTGGGGGATCCGCTGGGCCGGGACGGGGCATGGACCGCCGGCACGGACTTCACCTACCGCACCTCCCGGTTCCTGGGTGACAAGAACTTTGTCGCGGCAGCCTGGGGACTGGCTACGGGACGTGAGGGACTGGTGGGCGAGCGCTCGGCATGGGGCGTGGCGTTGGACTACCCAAACGACCTCTGGGACATCTACACCTCCTTCAAGCGCATCGGTGATGGGTTCGATCCGTCCCTGGGCTTCGTGCCGCGTAGGGGGATCCAGGCCTGGCAGGCCAACGTCACCTGGCTTCCCCGCCCGGGATGGCCGTGGCTGCGCTACATGCGCAACGAGCTCTTCCTCACGCTGGTCACCGATCTGGACGGAGCATGGGAGTCGTATCGCATCTTCACGGCCCCGCTGAACTGGCGTTTCGAGAGCGGGGATCGTCTGGAGTTGAACTGGGCGCCAGAGGGAGAGCGGCTACCGGAGGACTTCGAGATCTCCGACGGTGTCGTCATTCCCGCAGGGCCCTATCACTGGGACAGGTATCGAGTCGAGCTTCAGCTCGCGGACAAGCGCCGTGTCAACGGGCAGTTCTCCTGGTGGTTCGGTGAGTTCTACGGTGGGAACCTTGACCAGTACCAGGCCCGCCTGGGCATCCGGCCATCGGCAACGCTGGGCCTCGACCTCACCGCTTCACGCAACGTGGGAGAGCTACCCGAGGGGCGCTTCGTTCAGGAGGTGATCGGCTCCCGCGTGCGCGTGAACGTCTCGCCCGACCTGCAGCTCTCCGCCCTGGTGCAGTACGACAACGCTTCGGAAAGACATCGGGACGAACACACGGCTCCGATGGACCTTCGATCCCGCCGGGGAGCTCTTCGTCGTCTACAATCACAACGTGCGGGACATGGAGGACCGCTGGGAGAAGCAGTCCAACCAGTTGCTGGTCAAGGTTCAGTATGCGTTGCGGCGCTAGACGATGTCATGACCCTCTTCGTGCCGACCTCCCTCGTTCTCGCCGGGCTTCTGCTCTTCCCGTCGGGGCTCGCGGCTTCCCCGCAGCAACGGAGCGACCCGGATACGGTCTTCAACGTCGGCGCCGCAAGAGCGTCCGGTCCCGTGGTCGTCGACGGGGTCGTGTCCGACGACGAGTGGGCGGGAGCGCCGGTGGTCGCGAACTTCATCCAGTTCGAGCCTGCGCGCGGGCTGCCCTCGCCCCACCGGACCGAAGTGCGTGTCCTCTTCGACTCCACCCACCTCCACGTCGCGATGCGTGCCTGGGACGCGGATCCCTTGACGGCGCAACTCACGCGTCGGGATGCCGACCTCGCGCAGGACGACTTCTTCGCGGTGATCCTCGACACGTTCCATGACCGCCAGTCCGGCTTCGTATTCGCCGTGAACCCACTGGGCACCCAATCCGACTCGCGGCTGGCCAACGACGGTCGCACGGAGGAGAAGGCGTGGGACGGCGAATGGGGGGCCGCCGCCCGGATCCTCGACGACGGATGGTCGGCGGAGATCTCCATCCCCTTCGCAACCCTTCGGTACCGCTCGGGGCAGGACCGCACCTGGGGGATCAACTTCGGGCGAGGTCGCCGCCGGTCCCTGGAGATGTCGTTCTGGACCGGACCGCTGGAGCACCCTCTCCGGGTCTCGCAGGCCGGAACGCTCACGGGACTCCGTCTTCCCGGCGCCCCGCGCCGGCTCCAGGGGATCGCCTACGGACTTTCCAGGGCGCAGGAGGGAACGGACCCCTTCTTCGACGCCGGGCTCGACCTGCGATGGGCCCTGGGGCCGGGAACTTCGCTCGTGGGGACTGTGAACCCCGACTTCGCCACCATCGAAGCCGACCGGGAGCAGATCAACCTCACGCGATTCGAACTCGGCCTTCCCGAGAAGCGCCCGTTCTTCCTGGAGGGGTCGGAGCTCTTCCGCCAGCGCATCCAGACCTTCTACTCCAGGCGTATCGCGGATATCCGGGCCGGTGGGCGGGTGGTGGGAAAACAGGGACCATGGACGTTCGCGTTCCTGGGCGCCGACGCCCAGGGCACGGGAGATGCGGCCGACCCTCGCTTCGCGGTGGGACGCATGCAGCGCGACATCGGGCGGTCCAGCGTCGGCGCCACCTGGGCCGAGCGGAGAGCCGACGGGCTCGGGCAGGGCTCGGCAGGGCTCGACGCCAACCTCTTCTTCTCCTCCACCTTCGGCTTCACCGGGCAGCTCATTCGGAGTTTCGGGGAATACGACACCGGGAACTGGGGCTACTTCCTCCGCCCGACCTACGACTCCCCGACGGGGCACTTCCACGTGCGCTACACCCATCTCGGAGATCGTTTCGGCGACAACGTCAACCCCGTGGGACTCGTCCGGGACGACAACCGCAGGGAGTTGGATTCGGCCCTGGAGAAGAAGTTCTGGCTTCCTTCAGGACCCTTCGAGCAGGTCGCCTACGGGTCCAACTACAACGCGTACTGGGGCCAGGACGGGACGCTTCGCAGTTGGAGGGTGGATCAGGGGCTGGACCTCGAACTCCGCAGCCGCTGGTCCCTCTCCATGGACCACGCTGAAGAGCTCCAGCGCTTCGAGAAGGAGTTCCGGAACCGCTCGACGGGGCTGGGGGTCGGCTTCAACACGCGGGAGTTCCGCTCGGTGGAGGTGGGGGCCGAGTTCGGGAGGAACTTCGACGCCGACTACCGGCTCCTCAACGCGGCCGGGCGCCTCAAGCCCACGCCCACATCGTCCCTCGAGTACCAGCTCGAGCGACTGCTCTTGGATCCCGACCCCGAGGATGAAAGCACATGGATCCACGTGGTCCGTGCCAGTCAGTTCTTCACCAACGACCTCTACCTTCAGCTCTTCTATCAGACCAACTCGGTCATCGAACGGCGGAACCTGCAGGCGGTTTTCGTCTATCGGTACGCGCCACCCTTTGGCACCGTGCAGCTCGCGTTTCAGCGCGGCACGGCGGCCTTTGGGCAAGTGTCGGATCAAGGGAACACGCTCTTCCTCAAAGTGACGCGGGTGTTCTGATCTGAACCGCCGCCGGGGATCCCGGCTGAAGCGTCGGTTGCCCTGTCTCTCCGGGCCGCATGAAGCCGAGACTGAATAGGATTCAGGGGGGCGACGTCAGTTAACAATCGGTTCGCGCTGCGGCGGGCTGGCGCCCGCCTTGGCCGCCATAGACAGAATTGACGTCGGACAGTCATTTGGGTCGGCGGCACACCCGCGCTGACGCGCGGGCGTCGCGAACCTTAGAACGTTAGGCGCCAAGACTCGATCCTGGACTACCTCCACGGTCGGTATTCGACGCTCGACATCGCGCAGAAGACCGGCATGATGGCTCGCTATCCCAAGTCGTCTTTCGAAGCGTCAACGGCCACCGTGCAGCGGGACCGACGGGTCGAAGGGCTCTTCGGCAATCGAGGCATGCTGATCGAGAGTATGGACATGAGGCTTGAGCGACTCGAGCTCCGGGCGGAAGAGCTGCTCACCTCGATCCGGAGATCCCGGTGACGTTGGCCAGCGTCGACGGCCCTCGCCAGCGGTCAACTGGTAGCACAACCGTGAATCCCGACATTCAGACCTATAACGCAGAACGGGACGGCGACGTCCGGGTGGTGTGTGAAGCCCTGGCTGCGGAGATCGAAGAATCATTGCCGGACGCGGAGAGCAAGATCTGGCACCGGCACCCGGTGTGGTTCTTCGACGGGAATCCCGTCGTAGGGTACAGCCAGGCGAAGGACGGGGTCCGCCTCTTGTTCTGGAGCGGCCAATCCTTTCACGAGCCGGGGCTGACGCCTGAAGGAAAGTTCATGGCCGCCGAGATCCGGTTCACGTCTCACGAGCAGATCGACAGGACCAGGCTCAAGCGGTGGCTGGCCGAGTGCCGAGACATCCAATGGGACTACAAGAACATCGTGAAGCGCAAGGGGAGGTTGGAGCGCCTCACGTAGTGTCCCGCGGGATCGTTTCTGATCGAGGCGGGCGCCTGCGCGCGGCCGGGGCAGTCCACCTTCGGCATCACGAACGCCGTCACCGATGTCAGATGGTTCATGCCCACCACTCGGCCAGGATACGCTTTCGATGCCCGAAGGAGAGAAGGTGAAGGGTCCTGCCTCGTACTTTCCGTCGATCGAGAAGAAGTACGGCAAGCCGATCGATCATTGGATGGCCGTGCTGGATGACCTGAAGGACCGCAAGCACATGGAGATGGTCGAAGTGCTGAAGGTCAAGCACCAGTTGGGGCACGGCCACGCCAACGCGCTGGTGGCGCACTACCGTGCCGCGGCCAGTCGGTAGGCACGGAAGCCAAGACCCGGACGAGGAGGCCGACAGATGCAGGGCACGATCTCGAGCATCACGCTCTGCTTCAGCGAGCTCGAGCGCTCCGTGCGCTCGGGCACAGTCTCGGAAGTCCCTGGAGAGGTCGCCGAGGTGATGGCCCTCGGGACGGCGCGACCATGAGACGGGCAAGGGCTCTCGCCCTTGTCTGCTTGGCTACCACGCTATCCTGTGAGGCCAACGGCAGTGGCCACTCCCCGACCCGGTGGGACAGCGCCGGCGTCCAGATCACGGAGTCCGCACAGGCGGTCTGGGCGCCGGGTGACGAGTGGCGTGTAGCGCAGACACCGCTCGTCGATCTGGCCGCCACGGGCAGCGGGGGTCAATCCGAGTTCTTCCGGGTGCGCGATGCTGCGCGCCTTTCGGACGGGCGTCTGGTCGTTGCCAATGCCGGGACCAACGAAGTCCGCCTCTATGGAACTGACGGTGGGTTCCTGACGAGCATCGGCCGAACAGGCCAGGGGCCCGGCGAGTTCGAGCGGCTCACGAGCGTCCATTCCTATCGCGGCGACTCGATCGCCGTGTTCGACTACTGGGCTCGTCGCCTCACCGTGCTCGACTCCGCGGGCACCGTGTCGCGGACGGCCTCTGTGGAGGTCGATGGGGGGGCGCTCAGGGACATCCATCCGCTTCCGGATGGCCGCTTCCTGCTCGAGACCGCAGCGATCGCGGCCATGACAGGTGCGAAGGGCCGGATGCGCATTCCCGCTCCTGTGCTGCTGCTCTCCGCGGACGGGGCGGAGGAGGACACCCTGGCAGTGCTCCGGGGCTTTGACACCTATGTCTTCGAGGGCGGCGACGCCCGCCCCCCGCTCCCCCAACAACTGTTCATCGCCACGCGGGGTGGGGCGGTCTACTTCGGAGAGGGTGAGGAGTTCGAGTTCCGCACCTTGGATCTGCGAGGCGCGCTGCGGGCCATTGGGAGACTTCCCGGCTACCGGCTCGCAGTCCCGCAGGTGGAGAGGGACTCGATCCGGGATGCGATGCTGCAGCAGGAGCTTCCAGCCCGGTTGAGACCGATCATGGAGGCGATGGCCGAGGCCGTGCCCGACCGGCATGCGGCGTACTCGGGTCTGACCGTGGACCCGACCGGCCACGTCTGGGTCCAGGAGTACACGCCTACGGTCGGGCTGTCGGAGTCCCCGAGGCGGTGGCTGGTCTTCGACCCCGACGGGGTCTGGCTGGGGACCGTCGTGGGCCCACCGAACTTCGACCTCTACGAGGTCGGGACGGACTACCTGCTGGGCCGCGCCCGCGATGCGTTGGAGGTGGAGACCGTGCAGGTGCTGCGCCTGGAGCGGTAGCCGGTCCGCAGGAGAAGGAGCGCCGCGTGAGACGTGCAGCATGCGACCGCGCGCCGGTAGGGCGCTGGACGTAGAGCGCAGGACGAACTCCGTGGGGAGAGTGGCGATGAGCAGACTCGGGCGTAGACCGTTGTTGTGGACCGCAGGCCTCGCGCTCATCCTCCTTCCCGCGTGCAGCCCCTCCGTCGAGGCACCCGCCCCTCCGGGAACGGAAGAGGTGGAAGCGGTGCTGTACGCCCTGCCCACGGCGTGGAACGCCCGTGACGCAGACGCCTGGGTGAGCAACTTCGGTGCAGAGAGCGGATTCACCAACATCCTCGGGATGCACTTCTCCGACCGCTCCGCGAACCAAGCCCGACACGCAGAGCTGTTCGCGACGATCTTCGCGGATTCGCACCTGGAGGCAACGGTCCTGAAGGTCCGACGGGTGGGGGAGAGGGCAGCGGTGGGTGAGCTCGAGTTCCGTCTGGTCGGCTACACCCGTCTTCCGCCCGGGGTCGAGGAGACCGAACCGGGCGAGTTGCGGACCCGGCTGATCACGGTGCTCGAGTACCGCGACGGACGATGGCAGGTCGTGGCCGCTCAGAACACGGCCATCCACCCTGCGGCGGTCGCGAGCCCATAGGCCGGGATCCCGCATCGTCCACGGTGCGATCGGAGGGCCGGCTGGACGTGGCGGCTTGCGGGGCGTGTCGCCCGGGCAACACAAGCCTGAGGGCCTGGCGGGGATCGAACGCCCGACTACCTCAAACCAGCACCGAATGCCTGAGCGGAGGACGCACAGCGACATGACGATCCCCGTCCACACGTGTGAGTTCGAAGCCACGCTCTTCCGCGTTCCAGGGAAGGGCGGGTGGGTCTTCGCACCGGTGCCCGGCGAGCACGCGCCACGATCCTCGCTGGCGTGGGGACGCACGCCGGTCCGAGCGATGGTCGACGGCGCCGCCTGGGACACCAGTGTGTGGCGGGAGAAGTCCGGCCGTGTCCTGCTGCCGGTACCCAAGGGCATCCGCGGGTCCAAGGACGACGGCGACGTGGTCGCCGTCGTGCTGCAGTACAGCGTCGTCTACGGCATGTAGGTCCGGCGGCGGGAGGAACGCCATGAGCGCCGGCCGCGTCAGCCGTGCGAGGACCCTTCCCGCAGCCCCTACGGCACAGCGCCGTCCTCCCGCCCGACCGTCGACATGCGGGATCCGGTCGTGACTTCCGCAGTTCCCTCCACCGCCAGGTCCGGCTCGATCAGGATCCGCGCGATCCGGGCGTCCGCGGCGCGCAGGCGCTCCTCCAACCGGTCGACCACGAACGCGACGGCCTCCTGGTCGGGCCCGACCCGGAAGCGCACGTCCAGCGCGAGCAGCACCTCCGCGGGGCCGAGGTACACGCCGCGGATCCGCACCACGCGTTCGACGGCGGGATCGTTCTCACAGACCGACCGGACCGTCTCCACCAGGCGCTCGTCCACGGACTCGCCGACCAACAGGCTCCGGGTCTCGATCGCGAGGAACACGGCCACGCCCGCGAGGATGCAACCGATGACGATGGAGGAGGCGGCGTCCAGCATCGGCAGGTCGAGCAGGCGCGCGAAGAAGATCCCGGCGAACGCGATGACGACGCCCAGCAGGGCCGCGAAGTCCTCGGCGATCGGGACGAACACCCTGGGGTCGCTGCTCGCCCGCAGACGGCGGAGGAAGGAGCCGTCGGCGCTGCTGCCACCCAGCTCCTTGAGCGCGACGCGGAGGGCGATCAGCTCGACCACGAACGCCACCCCCAGGACGGAGTAGGTCCAGAGCGGATCGCTCGGTACCACGGGATGGTCCAGGTGCGCGATCCCTTCGTAGATGCTCAGCCCGCCGCCCAGGCCGAACAGGATCATCGCGACGATGAGGCTCCAGAAGTAGAGCTCCGGGCCGTATCCGAACGGGTGGGTCCGATCGGGCGGGCGCCGGCTCCTGCGGTCCCCGAAGAGCAGCAGGGCCTGGTTCCCACTGTCCGCCACGGAATGGATGCCCTCGGAGAGCATCGCCGAGCTACCCGTGACGGCGGCCGCGATGAACTTGGCCACTGCGATGATCGCGTTCGCGATCAGGGCCGCGACCACGGCCCGCGTGCCACCCTTCGCCATGAGTCGATCTCCGACTGTGTGAGGAAGGGGGACGACGAGGGGGCGCCGCACGGCTCCGTGCTCACCTCGCGAGCGGCTGCTACGCGTCTGCACGTCGACCGTGGGCAAAGGCCCCGAACCATGGTAGCGCCTCACCACGTGCCTTGGAAGCTCGGACACCTCGGTTGGAAGCCCCGGACCCTGGCGGGGAGGAACCGTGCGGCGTAGCGTGGACCTATGGCAGCATGCAGCGCCAGGGCGGGCGCCCGCGTGCGCATCGTAGGAGCGGCGTCGTCCCGGCTGGGATGCGCGGCCACGCACACGTGGAGAGCTCGCCGGAGCGATGATCTACGGGACCGATCTGGCCCACGTGCATCACGTCGGGTTCGGCGACGTGGCCCGAGCGGCGGCAGGTGTGCTCGCGAGCGAGCTCCGCAAGGCGGACCTCCCATCGCGGCGGGTGGTGGATCTGGGCTGCGGATCCGGTATCCTGGCGGCAGCGCTCCTCGACAGCGGCTTCGCGGCCGTCGGCGTGGACATCTCCCCCTCGATGATCGCCGAGGCGAGACGGCAGGCGCCGGAGGCCACGTTCCACCTCGCGTCCCTGCACGAGTTCGCCATCCCGGAGTGCGCCGCGGTGAGCGCCGTGGGTGAAGCGCTCTCGTACCTCGACCCGGGAAAGGACGCCGTGGACCTGGTGCCTCTGCTCGGCCGGGCAGGGCAGGCGATCGTTCCCGGAGGTCTCCTCCTCTTCGACGTCATCGAGAGCACCCGTACCGACCCCATGTCCTACCTAACCACGCAGTCCGGCCCGGACTGGGAGGTCACGGCGGAGGTCGGCGAGGATCTGGCCAGAGGGATCATCACACGTGCGATCACCACGCGCCGCAGCGCCGATCAGGCGACGCGGGCCACCCGGGAGGTGCACCGGGTCCAGACGTTCCGGCGCGAGGACCTCGAGCGCACGCTCGATGGCCTGGGATTCGAGGTCGAGATCCGGCAAGCCTACGGCGATGTGCCGCTCCCGCCGAGGCGGATCTGCGTGCTGGCGAGGAAACCGACGAGGTGATCCTGTATCCAGGCGCTACGGGTGGGCGGATGCGCAACGGGATCTCCTCGGGCCGCTCGCCATCGTTCCGGATGCGACCCGCCTCCGGCACCGAAGACCATCCCCTGCAATGGAGGACCGGACCATGCATCTCGATCTCGTAGCCGTGGTGGTTCGGGACTACGACGAAGCCATCGCCTTCTTCGTGGAGGCCCTGGGCTTCGATCTCGTGGAAGACGCGCCGGCGACGACGAACGACGGGCGGGCAAAGCGATGGGTCGTGGTACGCCCGCCCGGGGGCGGCACCGGCCTCCTGTTGGCACGCGCGGACGGTGAGACGCAGACGAAGATCGTGGGGGAGCAGTTCGCCGGCCGGGTCGGTCTGTTCCTGCGGGTCGACGACTTCGATGCGAGTTTCAAGCGGATGAGCGCGGCGGGTGTGGAGTGGGTCTCGGCGCCGCGGATCGAGGCCTTTGGAAAGGTGGCCGTGTTCAAGGACGTGTCGGGGAACAGATGGGATCTCGTGGGTCCCGCTGAAGGAGCTTCGGCGACGTGACAGAGAGGAGGCGGAGTGCCCTGCCCGCCCCTCGTGGTCCCGCTCGCAGCAGACCGCATCAAGGCCATTGCCTGGAGCGAAGCGGACCGGCGATTCTATCGCCTCCTCGAGTGTTGTTGACCCAAGGCGGGAGGCGGGACCGTGCAACCTCTGCGGTACGGCATCAACGTCACGCTGGACGGCTGCTGCGACCACCGGGCCGGCATCGCCGACGAGGAGCTGCACCGGTATTGGGCCGCGAGCCTGACGCGGGCAGACGCCCTTCTCTACGGCCGGGTGACCTACGAGATGATGGAGGGCGCCTGGCGGTCCGATCCGGACACGGGCGCCCTGCCGGACTGGATGGAGCCCTGGATGGAGCCATTCGCCCGGACCATCGACGCGGCCCGGAAGTACGTCGTGTCCAGCACGCTGGAACGGGTCGACTGGAACGCGGAGCTGGTGCGCGGCGATCTCGCGGACGCCGTCCGGGAGCTCAAGCGGCAACCCGGCCGGGGCATTGCCACCGGTGGCGTGCAACTCCCGCTGCTGCTGGCCGAGCTGGGATTGATCGACGAGTACGAGTTCGTCGTGATCCCCAGACTGGCGGGGCACGGTCCCACGCTTCTCGCTGGACTCTCCCAGCATGTCGACCTCCGGCTGGTGGAGCGGAAGGAGCTTGACTCGGGTGCGGTTGCACTGCGGTACGTACCGCGCTGAGGCGGACCGCGTCGGGAGGTCTCCGTGAGCCTCAGCCGCCTGGCCCTCGCAGCCGTGACAGGACTGACCGCGGCCGCCGTGCTCGGCTGCAGCGAACAGCGCGAGTCAGGAGACGAAGCCCGGTCCGCTCACGACAGCGCCGGGGTCGCGATCGTTGAGAACGGCTTCGTGGACCGGGCTCCCGCGTGGACCCTCGGACCTGGTCGCACACGACTTGTGGAACACGCTCGCGTCGGTGATCCTCTTCGTGTGGTACCAGGAACGCCGCGACGCCTCCCGGGCGCGGCAGCAGAGCGTTCCCGCATCCAGGGCGAGGAAGGTCACCATGCACCAAACGCAGCGTACGAGCCGTGCCGCGTCGCCCGGGCGGCCAGGGTGGTGGCTGGTCGCCATCCTGCTCGCGCCGCAGGCCGCGCGTGCGCAGACGCCGGCCGAGTGGCGGTTGGCACCCCCGGTGTTCGAGGTGGGAGGCGTCGCCGCCGGACCGGAGGCGGAGTTCGCCAACCTCGGCGGTGTGACGCTGCTCGACAACGGGAACGTGGTGATCGCCGATCGCGTCGACCCGTTCCTGAAGGTGTTCGATCCCACAGGCAGGCACCTTCGCGATCTCGCCCACAAGGGGGAGGGACCCGGCGAATACCAGTATGTCCTGTCCCTCGACTGGTGCGCTCCCGGGGAGCTGTCGGTCTTCGACGTCGATCGACGCATCCACCGCTACACGGGGGACATGGAGCTCGTCGGGACCCGATCCGTCACGCTGGAGGCGATTCCGGGCGGCGCCGCCTACCAGCAGGACTGCCACCCGAACGGCTACCACGTGGTCACGGGTTGGGGAGATCTGCAGCGTCAGTTCAAGGTCGGCCTCTACGAGGCCACGGCTCCCGTGGTGCTCCTCCGGGATCAGGTCGTCGTGAAGGACTTCGGCGAGCGCTTGAGCAGCCAGCGCCTCGGGCTGGTCGGATCGGACGGTGCACCCACAGGCAGTGCACCCCACCCGTTCGGACGCGCCACGGTGGTGGCGCTCGGGAGCGAGAAGGTCTACCTCGGGGACGCGCGCGACTACGCCATCGAGGTCTATGACCTGTCCGGTGGCGCGTTGCCTCCGATCGTCTGGGACGGGCCTCCGCTGCGGTACGATCGCGCCCTCGTCGACCGACTCGCCGAGCAGGCGATCGCGGCGGCTCCGGAGCGGTCTCGGGCCCGTTTGCGGCGCTCGTACCGGGAGCTGCCCGATCTGGATCGGCTGCCGGCCTACGACCGCATCCTCGTCTCCGACGAGGACGAGGTGTGGGTCCGGCAGTTCGTGCGACCCGACGCGGTCGGCGAGGACTGGATGGTGTTCGACGCCGCGCACGCGCTCGTGGGCCGGCTGCGGCTGCCTCCGCGGTCCACGTTGTGGGAGGTACGGGAAGGCAACGCCGTCTATTCGATCCTGGACGAGTTCGATGTCCCCGTGGTCAGGGTCAGCCGCATCGTGCGCTGAGCCGCGCCGGCGGGTGGCGCGTCAGCCCCCGGGCCGCGACCACTCCGACACGTCCCGCACGTGCCAGTCTCCGCCCCACCAGGGGGAGCCCCGGAGCAGCACGCGGGTGACGCTCGCGGGCATCGGCGTGAAGTACGAGCGGAAGTGCCCGGAGTCGAGGTGCGCGGGGTCGTGCGGTTGCAGCGTCGCCGGCACCCAGGAGCCACCGCCATCGAAGCTCAGCTCCAGACCCTCGCCGATCCCGGCGAAGCGTAGGCGGGAGCCGGCGCGGCTCGCCAGTTCGAGCGTGACCTCGGCACGCGCAGGCCCGAACCACCGTTCGGTGGCGCGGTTGATCCGGAAGGGCCGGGCCGGATCGATGACGATGTCATCCCAATGCCAGGTGTTCGGGGCGCAGCCTTCGGGCAGGGAGCAGTCCTTGCGCGGCGTGTACGAGTGGTGCCCGAACTGCACCACGCCCTCCGTCCACGCCAGGGGAGCGATGTCCGTGTCGATCCACCAGAAGTCGTACTCCGGCATCCCGAACCGGACGTGATCGCGCGACAGCTCCAGCACGAAGAGATCCCGACGCATGGCGCTGGGCTCCAGGAACTCGTCGTACCCTACCCACCACGTGCTTGGGATCTCCTCGGGGATGCCGTTCCGGAACAGGGTGGCCGTGAATGCGTTGCGGGACCCGTCGAGCCGCAGGGAGAGGCCGTTGCGGGGCTCCCCCGACAGCGACGGCAGCCAGCTCTCCAACGCCAGCTGCAGGTGCTCGTCGTAGGGCGAGATCCACAGGTCGATCCAATCCCGCATGGAACGGCGCAGCAGCGAGACCCGGAACTCGACCCGCGCCTTGCCCTGTTCGAAGACCACCGTGTGGTCCGGCGTCAGGTAGACGAGCCCGTAGCCCGAGGCGTTGAGGGCGGTCATGACGTGGTTGCGGCACTGATAGACGGCGTCCCCATAATCGGACACCGCATGGGTGGCCGGGGGTGGCTCGCAGCCCGGACCGTGATCCGCATCCAGGGGCTCGAGTCCGTACCAGGTCTCTCGATCACGGGAGTGAACGGTCACGTCCCACCGGGTGGAGCGAAACGAGGCGGGGGCGGTGGGGTCGCCGTCGAAGGTCTCGCGGAACACGGTCGGTGCGACCGGGCCGGCGGGCATCCCGGATTCGGTGGGCGGGGGCTCGGTCGCTCCCCGGTCGCAGGCGATCATCGAGGTCACCACGACCCACGCCGAGATCCCACGTCGGACGTCCACGAACCCTCCACGTCTGATGTGCCGAACGGGTCCGGGGATCGAGCGCAACGGTCGTGCCGGATCCGGACGCCGCGGGGCCCGCTCCACATCCGGCGGGACCGGGTCCACGGGCTCTTGTGGCCATCCGCCTTCGGCGCCACTCTCTGCCCCTTGCTGGCCGGCCGGGCCCCGCGGGCTCGCGCGGCGCTCCCGCGGCGCCCGGCGAGCTCCGGAGTCCGGCCGGGAGCACGCGGTCATACACGGATCCCGGACAGCGTATGCAGCAGCGGGCCAGGGCGACGGGCGCGTTCATCGGCTCCGCCGAAGCTCCATTCGTTGAGCCGGGCCGCGTGATGCAGCGGATCCTCGTGATCGGTCCGGGTGGTGCGGGCAAGACCTTCCTCTCAACGAGGCTCGGCGAGGTGCTGGGGCTGCCGGTGATCCATCTGGACGCCCTGTACTGGCACCCCGGATGGCGTGCGACGCCGCCAGCCGAATGGACCAGGGTCGTGGAGGAGGCCGCGGCCGAGGCCGCGTGGATCATGGACGGGAACTACGGCGGGACACTCGAGCGTCGGATCGCCCGGGCGGACACGATCGTGTTCCTGGATCTACCACGCCTGACCTGCGTTCGGCGGGTTCTCTGGAGACGGGTGCGATACGCGGGCCGCTCCCGACCCTCGCTTCCACCGGGCTGCACGGAGCGGATCCCCGCAGAGTTCCTGCGGTGGATCTGGACGTACGGCGAACGTCGGCGCCCGCAGATCCTCGCGCTGCTCGCACACGTGAGGAGAGAGAAGACGGTTGTGGTCCTGCGTACCCCACGTCAGGTGCGAGCATGGGTGAGACGCCTGGAGGCCAGGAACGCGGCCGCAGATTGACGGAGCGGGAGACGTGCGAGTCTCCGGCGGCGAAGACACCGATACGACGGGAGGAGGGGAGGATGGGGAGGTGCGGACGAGGGATGCGGATGGCGGCGTGGGTGCTCCCGGTGGCGCTCGGAGCCTCGGCCACGAGGGGCGTGGGAGCGCAGGAGTGGACCTGGCCGGAACGAGCTCAGAACCTCACCGAGCTCCCGGCGAACTTCCCGCCCGAGCGCCTGAGCGCGGTCATGCGCGGGTTCTCGGCAGCACTGGGGGTACGCTGTACGCACTGCCACGTCGGGGAGGAGGGACAACCGCTCTCGACGTACGACTTCGTCTCGGACGCAAACCCGAACAAAGACCGAGCCCGCGCGATGTACCGCATGCTGGGTGTGGTGAACGATCACCTGCGCGACATCCCCCCGTCGGGTGAGCGGGTCAACATGTGGTGCCACACCTGTCACGCAGGGAAACCAAGGCCGCAGACCCTGGCGGAGGCGGTCCTCGAGCAGAGCGATCCCCGGGATCCGGAGGCGACGATCGCGTTCTTCCTGGATCTGCGCCAGCGCTACTTCGGCACCGCCGCGTACGACTTCACAGCGACGAGCGTAGACGAGTTGGCCTCCTCACTGGCGAATCAAGGCGACACGGTGGCGGCACAGGCGATCGTCGAGCACAATGCGCAGGCCTGGCCGAACGATGCACGGGCGCTCGAGCGTGCGGGCGACCTGTGGGAGACCAGGGGAGATCGGGCGCGAGCCCTGGACCACTTCGAGCGTGCGCTGAACCTGCTTCCAGGCTCACCACGCCTTGCGGAGAAGGTCCGCCGCCTCCGGTTGCCTGGAGGCATGACGTACGCTCGGACCCTCCACGAGCGGTCTACCTCTGTCATCAAGCGACGGTGAAGCGATGAGACGCATCTGGCCCATCATCGGGGATGCCGATGCGGCCCGGATCGAGAGAGCGACGTGGAGCACCGTTCGGCGGAGATCGGGTATTCGGTAGCCCGCTCGCACTGGGGTCAGGGGATCTGCAGCGAGGCGGCGCGAGCTGTGATCGATGCGGCCTTCGCCACCCGTCCGGATCTGAACCGCCTCCACGCGCGGGCGGACGCGGACCACCGGGGCTCGCAGCGCGCCATGGAGAAGGTCGGGATGGCTCGCGAGGCCCTGTTGCGTCAGAACCGGGTGGAGCGGGGCGAGATCTTCAGTGAAGCCATCTACTCCATCCTGCGGACCGAATGGGACGCGGCGCGGGCGCGGAAGGAGATGGACTGAGCCAGGCCGTGATGGGTCCCGCCCATCGTGGAACCGCTTGCTTCCCGCGCGCGGGAGTCCCTACGTTCGCTGCCCGACCCACCCCACCGGGGACCGCCGCGGAGGGGCGCGACCACGCGCCGCGCTTCGCGGTCCCCGAGCCTACGCCGACCCGACGCCCATGGCCAAGAAGAGCGATCGAGCATCCCTGAAGCCGGCCGTCCGGGACGAGCTCCTCCGCACGCTCCGGACCCGCTTCGAGGCGAACGAGGGGCGACATCGGGGCATCCGGTGGTCGGACGTGGAAGAGCGGCTGGAGGATCGACCGGACGCGCTCTGGACGCTCCACGAGATGGAGCGGAGCGGGGGCGAGCCGGACGTGATCGGCCGGGAGAAGAAGGGTGGCGCGATCCTGTTTGCCGACTGTGCCAAGCAGAGCCCCGCGGGTCGGCGCAGCCTCTGCTACGACCAGGAGGCGCTGGACGCACGCAAGAAGAACAAGCCGGACGGGAGCGCGCTGGAACGCGCACAGGCCATGGGGGCCACGCTCCTCGACGAGGACCAGTACCGCCGGCTGCAGGAGCTGGAGGAGCTGGACACGACGACCTCCAGCTGGCTGCTGACGCCCGCCGACGTTCGCGAGCGGGGTGGTGCCATCTTCGGGGACTGTCGCTACGGTCGGGTCTTCATCTATCACAACGGTGCCGAATCCTACTACGCCGCGCGCGGCTTCCGCTGCCTGCTGGAGGTCTAGGGGCCCCAGGTGACGTGGCTCGGCCTTTCCCCCAAGGCCCAGCGCAACGCGCTGCGCATCCTCCCCTTCGGTGTGATCTGGTTGCTGACGTCGCAGGTCTTCCTGATCTCCGACTACGCATCGGCCGGGGGCTTCACCAACGTCCCGGACACCGCCATCACGGTCGATCCGGCCATCTACGTCTTCGCCACCCTGGCGGTCACCGCCGTCGGTCTCTTGGTGGGCGCCGTGGAGCTGCTCTTCCTGGACCGCCGCTTCGCCGACCGTAGCCTCGGGGCCAAGCTCGTGGGAAAGACCCTGTTCTACGGTCTCTTCCTGGCCCTGGTCGTGCTGGTCACGTTCCCGGTGGCTGCCGCGCTGGAGATGGACACCGCGCTCACCGACCCACGGGTCTGGGAGCGACTCCATGGCTTCGCGTTCAGCCTGACCAGCCTGGGCACGGCCGTGCAACTCACGGCGTCGCTGGTTGCGTCCCTCTTCTATGCCGAGATCAGCGAGCACCTGGGGCCGCACGTGCTCACCAACTTCCTCACCGGACGGTACCACACTCCGCGGGAGGAGCGACGGATCTTCCTCTTCTCCGACATGACGTCCTCCACGCAGATCGCGGAGCGGCTGGGCCACGCCCGCTACTTCGAGCTGCTCCGGTCCTACTACGACGTGTTCTCCGATGCCGTGATCGACCACGGTGGCCAGGTCTACCAGTACATCGGAGACGAGGTGGTGGTCTCCTGGCCCGAAGACGCGGGGCTGCGCGACGGCGCCTGCATCCGCTGCGTCCTGCAGATGAAGCAGGACCTGCGACGTCGAGCCCCGGAGTTCGAGGCTCGCTTCGGCGTGGCGCCCGACTTCCGCGCGGCCCTGCAAGTGGGACCGGTCACCACAGGCGAGATCGGTGCGCTCAAGAAGGAGATCGTCTTCACCGGTGACGTCCTCAATCAGACCGCACGCATCCGCGGGCAGTGTGCCATCCAGGGCTTCGACGTGCTGGTGGGTGGCGCGCTCGCGCTGGCCGTGTCCCCGCTCCAAGGTGTGACGCTCCACGCCCTGGGCGACCACCTCTTGCGCGGAAAGGAGCGCCGGGTCGAGCTGTTCGGTGTGGAGCCCGCTCCCTAGAAGGGTGCGGCGCCCGGGTCTACGCCGGCGCTGGCAGGGACGTCCTCGTCCTCCTCCTCGCCTTCGGCAGGGAACTCCGGCAGGACGGAGTCCTCCTGCAGGATCACGAAGCTCGTGGGCAGGCGGACCTCCCAGGAGTCCCCGACCTGCACCGGGGGATCGAGCTGCACCTGGGTCTCCACGTCCGCGTAGCTCTCGAGCATGTCCGCGCTCTGGAAGAGAGGCAGGTAGCCTCCGCCCCAGACGAGGCCGGTCTTGAGGAAATAGTGCACGGCGCGTTCGAAGCCGGGACGGACCGGGAGGACGACCCGGGCCTGGCCGGCGCGTAGGAAGGCTTCGAAGATCGGGTCCGCACTCCCGCCTTCCAGCAGCTCACGCCAGCGGCTCTCCGCGGTCCAGTAGTACGGATAGAACGTGGAGGTCACGTTCTCCCACTCGAATGCCTCCTCGAAGAAGGTCGCCACCGTGCCGTTGGCGAGCGGGGAGCGCCAATCCGTCCAATACGGTTGGATGTCATCCTCGTCGTGGTAGATGGTGACGTCCCCGTCCGCGGAGACGGAAAGGGACCAGTAGCCCGCGGCCGTACCCTTGGTCAGGATGTCGATGGATCCGCGCTTGATCTCCTCCAGCTCGATGGCGCGGTACTGGGAGTCCCGCAGCTGATAGGTCCGCTCCTCGAGCTCGGCCTGGACCTTGGATTCCGCGACTGCCTTGGCTTCGTCGTACTCCCGCTTCTTCCGCTCGTACCCCTGCAGCACCGCCGCGTAGATGCGCTGCTTCCAGGCGTCGCGGGCCTCGTCCCGCAGGAATGCGGTGTAGATGACGGTGAAGTTGACGATGCCCTCGAAGTCCGCGGCGAACTGGATCGGGATCGCCGGCGTCACGTTCCCCGTGAACAGCTCACCGTCGGCGATGTCCTCCGTCGTATTGAAGTTCGTGGTGATGGTTCGGTTGTCTTCGGGCCCTTCCGCATAGAAGTAGAAGGACTTGTTGGCCACCAGCACCGTCAGCACGTTGAACTTGTTGGCCTTGGTGCCGAGCTTGAGGACGTCGGAGTACCATCCGAATCCTCCACTGGCGCCCTTGGGAGCCCAGACCCCCACCCTCTCCAACCGGTAGTCCGGGTCCAGCGCCAGGCTCGTGTCCGACCACACGTAGCTGAGCTCGTTCACCTCGTCGGAGTGGTCCGTCACCTTGTCTGCCGTGTCCGCCTCCGGGTAGACCACCGTCTTGGCGCCCGTGATCTTCTCGAGCGGAGGAGCCGAGACGTCCGTCACGTCGTACACGGCCGCCAGTCGGGCGTAGTTGTCCTCGGTGACGTCGAGGAAGCTCTGGAATCCATTGGGGCCCGGCGCGCCCAGCGGGGTGAAGCTCGTCTTGTGGAGCTGGGACGGGTGGACCGGCTCCTCGAGCTCCACCGCCCCGTCCAGCTCGGACTTGGTCATCAGCCCCCGGAAGAACGCCGCGGGCTCGGGCACGGACAGGTCGAGCATCAGCCGCCGGCCGTAGTTCATCGTGCGCGCTTCGTAGATCTTGTCCACCCACCGGTAGATGCCCACCACGTGTGCATCGCTCGCACGGTTGTCGAACCCATGCAGGGCCGTCTTCTGGTTCTCCGTGAACAAGGTGAGGGAGCTGCTCTGCTTGATGGCGCTGCGTACCCGCTCGGTCGCCTCCTCCGTCACCTGACGGGCGAACTCCTGCGACGTCGACTCACTGGACGACTTCGAGCTCGAGAAGGACGCGTTGGCGGTCGCGCTCACCTGCATGGGACCGAACTTGCCGGACGCGCTCACACCCGCGCTCAGCGAGATGCTCTGACTCGCCGCCTTCTGTGCCTCCGACGCGAGCGAAAAGCGCTCGTCGACGGTCCGGCTCTCCGTGGTCTCGCGCTCCTCCTCCGTCTCCGTGCTCGATGTCTGGGTCGTCCGGGACGTCGTCCGGGAGCTGCGCTCCTTCTGCTCGCGGGCCATGACGTTCTCGATGTCGGCGATCTCCCCCAGCTCGTAGCGCCGGAGCTCCTGCTCCACCAGGAGGAGGTCCCCGACGACGGGCGGCCGGATCTCTCCCACCTCGAGCGGCACGTCGAAACGACCGCGGAGCGGGCCCCCGACGGACTGCGCGGCGAGCGTCCCGCTCGCAGCCGCACCGGGCGCCGCCAGGGCCGTGGAAGCGGAGCCGCGGGCCGGGGCGCGACGTCCCGCCGGCCGTGCGGGCGCCGCGCGTCGGTTCTCCGCCACCATCCTCCGGGCATAGCGCCGACGATCGGTGTTCAGGCCCTCGAGCAGGTCGTCCACCGAAGCCTCGGCCATGTCGTAGCGGACCAGGGCAGGGTGCTCCTTCAGGCGCTCGGCTGCCGGCCCCGACAGGCGCGTCGAGCCGCTGCTCGCGTCGACGTCACCCCGCTCCAGCGCGTCCGTGACCCGGGCGAAGGCGTCGTCCACGTCCGCCAGCCTCGCCGCCGCCGTACGCGGGGCGGTCGCGTCGCCCTGGGGCCCGCCGATCCTGGGCGCGGGCGGCGGTCCGGCGCGCTCGAGCGAACCCGGGGCGGGTTGCGGGCGCGGAAGGTGGCCCGGCTCGTCCGGGTCCGACGTCACCCGGGCCGCGCGCTGGTCCACGATCAGCTCGTACTCGTCGAAGGCTCCGCCCGTCCACGCCTCGTCGCCGCGCAGCGTCACGACCCAGAGCAGGCGGAACAGGTGCAGGACGCGGATCCCGTCCGCGAGATGGTTGGTCCGTGTGTAGATCGCCGATCCTCGCACGATCTCGGCGTAGAGGCTGTCCCAGAGCCGACCGTTCAGGTCGATGATGTCCTTGATCAACGCCTGGGGCGGTCGGCTCTGGAGAAGCGGCCCGAGGCCGGGAAGCTCCGCCTGGATGGTGGCCGCCAGGTCCGCGAGGTCCACGCCCGGGAGCAGGTGGGTGCGGAGCACGTCTGCGGCCCGGTCGCTGCCCAGGATCAGGGGATCATCGGGCGCGAGATGACGGGCGCTCGCGCGGAAACGCTCGGCGTTGCCCAGACGTTGCTCGAAGGGCTCGGGACCGAGGGTCTGGTCGAGCACGGAGCCCGGCCCGTTCGGGCGAGGATCGCGGATCAGTCGGCCTTCGATGCGGTGGGACAGCAAGCGCTCCGTCCGTCGCAGCGTGAAGAAGCGAAACAGCTCCTGGTTCGTGCTCATGGCGTGCTCCCGGGGTCGTCTTTGAAGTGCCAGGAATGGCCCGCGTGCTGCGTGGGCGTGAGGATGGAGGAGGGCGCGTTCTGCACGTACTCGTCGACGCGTCGAATGCGCTCTCCGTACTCGGTCTCCACCCAGCGTCCGAGGTCCCCCAGGTCGGGGTCCTCGAAGCCTTCGAGTTGGGCCCGGATCCCGGCGATGTCGTGGAGGTTCTCGTCGAGGATCGCGAGGGCCTGCTCCGGTGCGAGCACGCGGCGTTCGATGGTGATGCTTCCGCTGGTGACCGCGTGCAGCTCCGCCAGGATCTCCGTGTCCCGCAGGACGGCTTCGAGGTTGACCAGAGCGGCATGCGCGCGTTCCAGGTCGAGCGCGCCGCTCTCCTCCAGCATCGCCCGCACCAGCGACTTCTCCGCCGGCGTCGGCTCCGGCCCCGCGACGTCCTCCTCCGGGACGGGACTCAAGCGGGGATCGACCACGAACACATCTCCGACCGCGACGCCGGAGAGACCGAACAGACCGAAGCCCGTGCGTTGGGACCGTGTCTCGAGGAAGTCCTCGAGGGCGATGATCACGCAGGCGCGCATCAGGTTGATGCGGCGCTCCCGGGTGGGATTGGCGGCCCACCCCCAGCGCGTGGTCTCCGGCAGGGAGAGCGCGTGGCTCAACGCGCCTTCGTGGTAGGGGAAGGGGACCAGGCCCGGACGTTCGCGCAGGTAGTACTTGGCGAAGCGCTCGAACAGGTAGTGCGCCAGGAAGGGCGTGAGCTTGGAGAGACCCGGATAGGGGCGACCCTCCAGCCATGTCTGCGGGACGTTGTTGATGGCCCCGCCGCGCGCTTCCTCGATGAGATAGCCCTTGAACACGTCCCCCAGGTCGTACGCCGTGTTGCCGGACATGACGTCGCTTTGCGTGGTTCCGATCTCCAGGGCACCGATCCGCTTGAGCCAGAGCGCCCAGAGGGGCACCTCGAAGCCGACGATCAGGCTGTCCTGGACCGTCTTGCGGGTGACGTCGACAGCGTCCGCCCGGTTGCCTGCCGCGAGGACGGCGAGCATCCCATCCACGAGGTCGGGGTCCTCGGTGAGGATGTTGTCATCCGCGTAGCGTATCCACGTCCGGAAGGACGAGTACTCGTATCGGACCTGTCTCCGCAGTTGGCGAAGCTGCCGCAGTGCCTCCGCCAGGGCGCTCGTGGTGGTGAAGGGAGGGGCCCCAGAGCTCGAGCCACCGGCGTCCGTGACATGCTCCTGGAAGGCCGTGGCCACGTTCTCGGACACACGGCCTACGGTCACCTGTACGACAGGACTCGTGCCTGCGTAGTCGGCCATCTTCTTCCACTTGCCACGGACGTCGACGAACTGCTGCTGCACCGAGTCCTTCACGGCGTCCGCGTACTCGGAGGACCGCACCATCGCGACGAGGTCGTCCGCCTGCCGCTCCTGTCCCACCAGGGCCTCGATCTGGGGACGGAGGCGCTCCTCCTGCTTTCGCACCATCTCGTCGTACTTCAAGCGACTGGGAGGGGCGAACATCCCCAGGTCCAGGTCGGTCAGCCCCAGGTCGCCGGCCCGCGTCCTGCCTTCCTGCAGGTTGGCGAAGGCACGATCCATGACCAGGAGCTGCTCCATCCCGGCGCGCTTGTCGCGCAGCGCGTCGCGGAAGGCCTGCGCCTTGAGCGTCGCGCGCGCGTGGGCACCGAAGGCCAGCGCGGACACGAGACCCGTGGCGGCGCCTGCGATCACCGTCGGGGCGACGACCACGGCGACCTCGACCGCCAACATGAGCGCCAGGTCGATCAGGAAGTCGCTGACGGTCTGGCTCGCTCCGCCCTCGATCGCGTCCAGGCGGTCTTCGATGGTGGCCAGCCGGACATCCTGCATGTTCTGGGCGGCCAGGGTCGCGCACTCGGCAATGAAGTCGTAGAGCTCGAGCTCGGCCTGCTCCATCTGGTCGATGCGCCGTTCGAAGAACTCCCGGAGCATCGGGATCTGGCGGCCGGCCGGAGCGGCATCGATGGCCGCGAGCACCAGCCGGAAGTGCTCGCGCGCGTCGGCGATCAGACGCTGGTCGGCGCTCTCCTGGGAATCGGGGGGCGGCATGGGCGTCACCTCGATGGAGTCCCTTGGGGGGGCTGGAGTCGATGGCGACGTTTGCGCGGAAGAGTGGACATCGCCGCTGCGGCGCTCAGCGCGCACGGCGTTGTCCGGCGTGCCGGCGGAGCCAGGACCCCGTATCCTGGAGGGGCGCGGGATCAGCCTCCGGGTTTCCGTCGGTCGGAACGGAGGCCTCCCCACCTCGGCGTGGCCACGCGAACCGGCCGGTGCACGCAGCGGTGCGATGCGGACCCCACGAACCGGACGCCACCATGCCCAGGAAGGTCCGCCCCCTCTCCGCCGACCTCGTGATGCGCTTCCCCGGCGCGCAACGCCGGGATCCCGCCGTCGAGCACTGGCTGAACCTGCACGCCGACGTGCTCGGTGACCTGGCGCGGGAGTGGTTCGAGGTGGCGCGGGCCTGTGGGGACGACGTCCGCGAGCTCATCCACGACGGCCGCCCCACCGCGTGCGTGCACGACGCGGCGTTCGTCTATGTGGACGCGTACACGGCGCACGTCAACGTGGGCTTCTTCCGGGGAACCGACCTCCCCGATCCGGAGGGGCTCCTGCAGGGTACCGGGAGGTTCATGAAGCACGTGAAGCTCAAGCCGGATGAGGACGTGGACCGTGCGGCGCTGCGCGCCCTGATCCAGGCGGCCTACGCGGACATGCGCCGGCGGGTCTGACGGCCCTGCCCCCGGCGCGAAGCCGCCTCCCCGACGCCCGCCGGACCGGCACGCCCACCGCTCGGCCCAGCACGCCCACCTGCTCCCGACACCGGAGGCCTTCGATGCCCGACCAGGATCTCTTCGCCCAGGTGGACGCCTACGTCGAAGGGCTGTACGGCGGGGACGATCCCGTGCTGGCCGCGGTGGAGGCCTCCCTGGTGGAGGCCGACATGCCGCCGATCAGCGTCTCGCCTGTCCACGGTCGCTTCCTGCACCTGCTGGTCCGGCTGCGGGGTGCGGCCCGGATCCTGGAGCTCGGCACGCTGGGCGGCTACAGCACCGTCTGGATGGCCCGCGCGCTTCCTCGTGGAGGCCGGTTGATCACCATCGAGTCCGACCCGAAGCACCAGACGGTGGCGCAGCGCAACCTCGACCGCGCGGGCGTGGCGCCGCTGGTGCAGATCCGCAGTGGACGCGCCCTGGACGTGTTGCCCCAGTTGCGGGACGAGGGCGTGGCCCCCTTCGACCTCATCTTCATCGACGCGGACAAGGAGCCGCTGGCAGAGTACTTCCAGTGGGCGCTGCGGCTCTCTCGGCCCGGCACGCTGATCGTCACCGACAACGTGATCCGGGAGGGCCGCGTGCTGGATCCCGACCACGAGGATGCGGCGGTGCAGGGGGTGCGCCGCTTCAACGCAGCCCTGGCCCAGACGCCGGGGGTGACGTCCACCATCCTCCAGACCGTAGGGCGCAAGAGTCACGACGGCATCGCGCTGGCGCTGGTGGAGTAGCATGCGCGCGCCCGCGCTCCTGCCGTGCGTGCTCGCAGTGGTCGCCTGTGGCGGTGCGCCGGACGCGCCGAGCGCCGCGGGCGCGGAGTGGACCGTGGACCCGGAGCCGGTCGTGACCCTCGGGGGAGCCGACGAGCGGCCGGAGCAGATCGTGCACGAGGTGGTGGGCGCCACGCGTCTGGACGACGGCCGCATCGTCGTGGCCCTGCAAGGCGCCTCCGAGGTGAAGATCTTCGGCCCGGACGGCGCGCATCTCCGTACGGTGGGGGGACCAGGCGGGGGGCCGGGCGAGTTCTCGGGCATCCACGCGCTGGCACGGCTCCCCGCGGATACGCTGCTGGTGCTGTCGGAACGGCCGGGGCTCACGTTGCTGTCCGCGGACGGCGATCATGTCCGCTCGCTGCGGACGTCCCTCTGGGGTCGGGATCGCCATCCCTGTCGTATGGCAATCGGTCGCTGGGACGCCCTGCCCGACGGCCGCTGGGTCACCGTGCTGGAGGACAACCCCGGCCAGCCGGGCTGCACGCCGCTGACCGCCGGGATCCAGCGCCCGAGCGGCCTGCTGGAGCTGCAGGATGCGGTTCGCGGCCGCTACGACACGCTCGCCGTGATGCCGGGTGCGGAACGCAACGCGCCGATGTGGCGGGTCTACGGCGCCGACCTGGTCTGGGCCGCGGCGGAGGACCGCCTCTACGTGGCGGATTCCCGGTCGGAACGGATCGCATCCCTCTCGCTGGACGGGGACACGCTGGCCTGGCTTCCCACGCCGTTCGCGGAGGTGCAGGTCCCACCCGAGGCCACGCGCGTCCGGCAGCGTCCGTCCCTTCCCATGCCGCCGGGCTATCGGCCTCCGATCCCGATGGACCCGCCCTACGACTACCCGAGCCACTACCCCCGGCTCGGACGGTTGCTGGTCGATCGAACGGGGGCCCTGTGGGTCATGGCCTATCCGGCGGTGCAGGACCCCGTGTACTCCTGGCGCTTCTCCGCCGTCCGCGGTTTCGAGGTCGAAGAAGGCGGAGCGCGCTGGCGGGTGCTGGACCCCACCGGTCGTCCGCTCGCGACGGTCCGGACCCCGCCGGGCGTCTTTCCCCTCGAGATCGGGTCCGACTACGTCCTGGGCCTGACGAAGGATGCCTACGACGTGGAGGCGGTCGTGCTCCACCGGCTGGTGCGGTAGAATGGAGCCGACGGTGGGCCCGGACCGCCTGGGTCGGGGACCCCCGGGACACGTAGCACGGGAAAGCACATGGCCGAGAACAAGACGGTCGAGACGGATGCGAGTGTGGACGCCTTCCTCGACTCGGTGCCGCACGAAGGCCGGCGCGAGGATGCCCGCGCCCTGCGGGCGCTGATGGAGCGGGTGACGGGCGCCCCCGCGCGCATGTGGGGACCCTCGATCGTGGGGTTCGGGAAGTACCACTACCGCTACGAGTCCGGACGCGAGGGCGAGATGCTCCGGGTCGGATTCAGCCCGCGCAGCAGCAACCTCGCGCTCTACCTGACCTCCAAGGACGAGGACTCCGCCCGCATCGTGGCGCGCCTGGGAAAGCACAAGGCCGGCGCGTCCTGCCTCTACGTGAATCGTCTGGCGGATGTGGATTCCGACGCGCTCGAGGCCCTGATCGCCCACTCCTGGACCCTGGCCGCGGAGCGCTACGGCGCGCAGGCGTGACCGCCCTCCCGCGCTCCGGTCCTTCCATGCGGTTCAATCCCGCCGTCTACGATCTGTGGGTCTTCCGCCGGGAAGGCCCGCAGGTCCGGTTCCTCGTGTTGCGCACCTCGGAGGAGAAGGCCGCGCGCCACTTCAACGGGGGCCGTTTCTGGCAGGTGCCCAGTGGAGTGTTCGAGGGGGACGAGTCGGTCCCGGAGGCCGTGGACCGTCATCTGACTCGATTGGGACTGGTCGCGGCTGCGGTCTGGGCCGGCGAGCACACCTACACCATCTACAACCGCCGCTTCCACGAAATCCAGGTCATCAGCGTCTACGGGGTCGAGGTCTCGGGCGCGGAGAGCGCGCTGCGTCTCGATCCGGTGGAGCACTCGGAGCATGCCTGGCTCGGTTTCGAGGACGCGCTGTCTCGTGTGCACTACCGCGGCTTGAAGGACGGGCTGCGCTCGGTCCAGGAATACATCACCGGTGTGCCGGAACCGGCTCCCGAGCTGCGCTTGCGTTGAACATCCGATCCGCAACTTCCGAAGGAGGATGACGTGCAGGTCTGGTATCTCGAGTTCGTGACCGCCGACGTGGATGGGGTGTGCGCTGCCTACGAGGGCGCTGCGGGTGTGGTCTTCGGCGAACCCGTCCCCGAGCTGGGGCAGGCGCGCACGGCGCCGCTCGCGGGCGGAGGTCAGGTGGGCGTGCGGGCACCGATGCGGAAGGACGAAGCGCCGGTGGTACGGCCGTACTGGCTGGTGGACGACATCCGGGCCGCGGTCTCCGCCGTGGTCGCCGCTGGCGGCACGGTGGCGGTGCCGCCCATGGAGATCCCGGGACGCGGAACGTTCGCCATCTACCTCCTGGGTGGGAACGACCACGGCCTGTGGCAGAGGTAGCGTGCCGGGGTTGCTGCGCGCGGGTCCGTCCGGGGGCCTGGCGTCGGCGTGCGGTGTCGTGACCGGCGCATGACGCGGTGAAGCGTCTGCCGCTCGGGCGGGAGCAGATCCTGCGCTACCGTCGCCGGGCGGGAGCGCTGGATCAGCGTCTGTCGTCCGGCGCGGCGTCGATCGCGCGGGCGGCACGAGCGGGGCTCCAGGACAGCATGCCGCGGGCGGCGCTGCTCTCGCTGCACGCCCGCGTGGAGGGCACCCCGCCCGACGCGCTCGCCGATCCCGCGCTGGTGCAGGTCTGGGGACCGCGCTACAGCGCGTTCGCGGTCCCCGCGCGGGATCACGCCCTCTTCACGCTGGGACGCATGCCGGATACGCCGGCGAAGCGGCGGGAGTTCGAGCGGATGGCCGCGCGCCTGGACGCGTTGCTGGACGGGGGTGAGATGGAGGCCGACGCGGCCGAGCGCGCGCTGGGCGCGGGCCGCAACCGCCTGCGATACGCCACACTCACGGGACGGCTCCTCATCCGCTGGGACGGTGCACGGCAGCCGACCGTGCGCGTGGTGCCGCCCCCGGCGCTCGATCCGTTCGAGGCACGTCTGGAGCTGGCGCGTCGGCATCTACACGTGTTCGGTCCCACGACGCAGACCGCCTTCGCCCGCTGGGGCGGCGTCGGAGCACGAGAGGCGCGTGCCGCCTATCAGGCGCTGTTGCCCGAGCTCGTTCCCGTGCGCACCCCGATCGGCGACGCCTGGATCCTCGCTGGCGACGCAGCGGAGCTGAGCGCGCCGCCCGGACCCGAGGCGCCGGCCCGGCTGCTCCCCAGCGGCGACGCGTACACCCTCCTGCAGGACGACGAACGCGCGCTCCTCGTCCCTGACGCCACGCGCCGTGCGACGCTGTGGACGCCTCGCGTCTGGCCGGGCGCGGTGCTCGTCGAGGGTGAGGTGGTGGGGGTGTGGCGGCGCGCGGGTGGAGTGGTCTCGGTCGAGCCCTGGCAGCGCCTGTCCGGCCCGCAGCGCGACGTCGTCGAGGCCGAAGCGGCCACCCTGCCGCTGCCGGGCTTGAACGGCGGGATCACCGTGCGCTGGGAGGGCTGAGCCGCAGGGCGTTCGCAACCGCACGCGCTTCGGAGGCACGCCCCCCTGCGTCTATCGTTCCAGCCGCACGGTGAGCAGCATCGCACCCGCCTCCACCGCGCGAACGGAGTGCGGAACACCGGGATCGAGGATCAGCACGTCTCCCGACATCATGTCGTGATCGATCTCCTCCGCGTGCAGGACGAACCGCCCCTCCAGCACCTGGATGAGCACCAGACCAGGCGCGGTGTGCCGATCGAGGTGGCCGTCGGGCTCGAACGCGAAGACGACCTGCGTCAGCCCGTCCCTGTGGAAGGTCGTGGTCTGGCGATGGCCGTTGCGGGCCGGCCGGTCGCTGGCGCGGAGCGTCTCGAGCGCCTCGGACAGGGAGTAGCGGAACGCGGGCCCGCTGAAACGCGCGGGGAAGGAGCGTCCGTCCTCCGGCCCCGGCGCACGAGGTGTCCCGCTCATGGCGTGCCCACCCGGGAGCGCGGCGCACCCCACTCGTGTTCGTGCGCGCCCGGGAAGGCGGCGCGCTCCAGCGGAATGCGCATGCGTTGCGCCCGACCCACCACGTCGGCCGCCACGTGCGGGGGGAGCAACGCGGTGGCCGTGCGGTGGAACAGGTCGAGCCAGCGATCGAAGTGCTCGGGCTGCAAGCCCGGCAGGCCGACGTGCGCCGCAGCGGGATTGCCGGTGAAGCGACGGCTGGCCAGCAGCACGCTCGACCAGAAGTCGCACATCTTCTCCAGGTGCGGCTCCCAGCGCCCGCTCAGACGCGCCTCGAACACCGGACCCAGCGTGGGATCCTCCCGGATCGCCCCGTAGAACGAGAAGACGAGCGCGCGGATCTGCGCCTCAGTGATGCGGTCCGACACGGTTGCCTCCGAGCTGGACCAGGGTCCGCGATTCCGGCCGCAGGTCCGCGATGGTATGGCGATCCAGCGCCGCGAAGAACGCCTCCGCGGCGTCCTCCAGCGCTCCAGCGAGCCGACAGTGCCCTGTGAGCGGACACGTGGACGCGGGCAGGAAGCACTCCGCCAACGCCACGTTCGGCTCGAGGGCGCGCACGAGGGTCCCCAGGCGCATGCCGGCGCCACCCTCGGCGAGCGTGAAGCCGCCGCCCCGTCCCCGCGTGCCCTCCACGAGCCCCAGGTCCGCCAGGGCCTGCAGGCTCTTCATGAGGTGATCACGCGAGACATGCAGCCGGCGGGCGAGCTCGGCGGTGGAGACGCGGCCCCCGTCCGTGGAGGACAGGAGCATCAGCGCCCGCAGGCTGATGTCGGAGAAGCGGGTGAGGTGCATGAGGGGTCCTTGAAGTGGTATTTTACATACTACTTAAATCGCCGAGCGAAAGGAAGGGACGGTGGAGCCTCGGCGGGCCTGCGGTGCGAGGGTCTGCCCCGACGCCCGTGCGGTCGCGCGTCCGCGTTGACGCTCGGCATGTCGGCAGGGTACTTTATGATACAAAGTCAGCGACCCAGGGAGCCCCTGCCGTGGAACGCACCGTGTCCGACCGTCCTTCTCCGGCCTTCCTTCGCCGGGCACCCCTGTGAAGGGCCTCCTGCGCCGCTTGCGCGGCATGGTGGGGATGGGCCTGACCTGGGCCGGTGCCTGGGGCGGAGTCGGCATCCTGATCGGCGTGGGTCTGACCCTCGGTCTCCCGCTCGAGTGGTTCATCCGGGTCTTCGACGCCCCTCTACCGGCCCTTGCGCTGCCCGGGTTCTTCGCGGGCGCGACCTTCTCGGCGGTGTTGGGCGTGGTCGGGCGCCGCCGGCGCTTCGACGAGCTGTCGCTTCCCGTCTTCGCCGCCTGGGGAGCCTTGGGCGGCCTGGTCTTGGGTCTCGCGCCCGCGGCCGCGGTGGTCGGCACCCTCGGCGTGGGTGCCACCGCCGTCGTCGTAGGGACCCTCACCGTCCTGAGCTCGCTTTCGGCGGCGGGCACCCTCGCCCTGGCGCGGGTCTCGGAGGACCGGGAGCTGCTCGCGGGCTCCGAGGACGTGGCGGACGTGGGGCTGAGCGCCGGCGAGACACGGGACCTGCTCGGCCGCTGAGGGAGCCGCCCCCGCCCGCCGCACCGGACCGGGACCGGGTTGAGGGGTAGGAACGGCGTCCCTATGATCCCGGGCGTCCCGCCCCATCCCTCTGCCCCGCTCCGCATGCCGCGATCCCGCGCCCGTGCCGCTGCTGTCGCGGCGCTCCTTGTCCTGCCTCCCACGGCCCACGCACAGCAGCAGACGTTCACCCGGGCCGACTCCCTCCAGGGCTCCTACACGTCCCCGGGCCGCGTCTGGTGGGATGTGCTGCGCTACGACCTGGACGTCCGCGTGGATCCGCAGACCCGCACGTTCTCCGGCTCCAACCGGCTCGCGTTCCGCGTGCTCGAACCGGGCCGCGAGCTGCAGATCGACCTGATGGAGCCGCTCGTGATGGACAGCGTGGTGCTGGACGGCGCGCGGCTGCCGGTGCGCAGGGAAGGCGCCGCTCACTTCGTCACGCCGGCGCGACCGCTGCGGGCGGGCGCGGTCGAGACCCTGACGGCCTTCTATCACGGCGAGCCCCGCGAGGCGCCGATGCCTCCCTGGGATGGAGGCGTGACCTGGGCGGCGGACAGCCTGGGGCGTCCCTGGATCGCCACCACCGACCAGGGTCTGGGCGCGAGCGTCTGGTGGCCGGTCAAGGACACCCAGGCGGACGAGCCCGATCAAGGGATGCGCATCGCCGTCACGGTGCCCGACCCCCTGATCGCCGTCGCGAACGGGCGGCTGACCGACCGTTCGTCCCACGACGACGGCACCACCACGTGGAGGTGGTCGGTCTCGAGCCCGATCAACACGTACGGCGTGGCGCTCGCGATCGGCCACTACGTCACGTACGCGGATACGCTCCAGGGCGAGGCCGGCCCGCTCTCGCTCGACTTCTGGCCGCTCGACTACCGGCTCGCCGACGCGCGCCGCCAGTTCCCGCAGGCGGCGACCACCCTCCAGTGCTTCGAGGGATGGTTCGGGCCGTATCCCTGGTACGAGGACGGCTTCAAGCTGGTGGAGACGCCGTACCTGGGCATGGAGCACCAGAGCGCCATCGCGTACGGGAACCGCTACGGCAACGGGTACCTGGGCACGGATCTCTCCGGCACCGGGCTCGGGCTGCAGTGGGACTACATCATCGTGCACGAGATCGCGCACGAGTGGTGGGGGAATCATGTCAGCACCAAGGATATCGCCGACATGTGGGTGCACGAGGGCTTCGGCACCTACGCCGAGGGCCTCTACATGGAGTGCATCGCCGGTCCCGAGGCCGGTGCCACCTACCTGCGGGGTCTGCGCGCCAACATCGAGAACGACCGCCCGATCATCGGCCCCTATGGCGTCTACACCGAGGGCTCGGGCGACATGTACTTCAAGGGTGCGCAGATGCTGCACACCATCCGCCAGGTCCTGGACGACGATGCCCGCTGGCGGGAGATCCTCCGCGGCATCCAGGCCACGTTCGGTGGGGGTACCGTGCGCGGGTGGGAAGTGGAGGAGTACATGACCCGCGAGGCGGGCATCGATCTCGGCCCCATCTTCGACCAGTACCTCCGGACGCCGCAGCCGCCCGTGCTGGAGTGGCGGCGGAAGGGCACCACCCTCGAGGTTCGCTGGGCCGACGTGGTGCCCGGCTTCGACATGCCCATCGCTCTCCGGCTCTCCGACGCCGGCTTCACGCGCGTGCGTCCCACGGAGCGCTGGCAGTCCGCCCCCCTCACGCTCTCCGACCCCTCCACCTTCGCCGTCGACCCGGACTGGTACGTCCTGGTACGGGAGGCTGCGGACCGCTGACCGCGGCTACTCCAGCCGCAAGGCACTCAGGGGATCGACCCGAAGGGCGCGGCGGGCCGGCTCGAGGCTCGCAAGGCATGCCGCGCCGAGCACCAGGGCCACGGCGCCGACGAACGTCGTCGGATCGGTCCGGGTGACCCCGAAGAGCAGCGCATCGAGCAGGCGCGTGACCGGAAGCGCCGCGAGGACGCCGATCCCGACACCCAGGAGCGCGGGTCGCAGCGCCCGCTCGAGCACCGTGCGGATGATCGCGTGGTGGGACGCTCCCAGCGCAAGGCGAACCCCCAACTCCTGCCGTCTCGCCGCGACGACGAACGCAAGCGTGCCGTACACGCCCGCCATGGTCAGACCGAGCGCGCATAAGCCGAACGCGCCGAGCACCAGGGCGACGAAGCGCCGCTCGGCGATCGAGTCGCGCATGAACCGGGTCATGTCCACGGAGCGTCGCACGGGAAGGTCGGGGCGGACCTCGCGGATGGCCCCTTGCATGGCGGACAGCAGAGCGGTGTCGTCTCCGGTCGTGCGGGCCACGAGGTCGAGCCGGCGAGTCGGTCGCTGCGGGAAGGGAAGGAAAAGCTCCGGCGCGGCGGCTTGGTCGAGCTGCTTCTGCCGGACATCCCCGACCACACCGACGATCTCGATCGGGCGGGAGCCGTCGGGGTCGTCACTCAGGGTGATGCGCCGTCCCACGACGTCCCCGTCTCCCGCAATCCGCGTCGCCAACGCCTGGTTCACGATCGCCACCGGCGGCGAGGTGGCATCATCGTACGAGGAGAACAGGCGGCCGGCGCGCAGAGGGATGTCCAACGCTGCGAAATAGCCGGACGTGACCTGCTGGTAGTCCACCGGAGCGCCTCCCTGCGCTTCGTCCTCTGCACCCAGGAGCAGGCCTGGACTACGCAACCCCAGCATCTGGGCGTTCCCGCTCAGCGGGAGGTTGGCGGTTGCCCCCGCGGCCTCGATTCCCGGCAATGTCCGGATGCGTTCGATCATCCTGCCGAAGTCGTCGACCAGCTCGACCGGGGTCGCCGTCGCGGGAAGGACCACCGACATGGCACCGATCCCTTCGGAAGAGAAACCGGGATCGACCTGCGCCAGGCGGTACAGCGACGTGGAGAGCAGGCCCCCGGCCACGACCAGCACGATGGCGAGAGCGCACTCCGCTACGATCAGGGCGTCGCGAACACGGACCTTGCCCTTGGTGGCGGAGTGTCTCGCCAGCGCGCCGCCTGCTTCGCCCCGCTCAGCCATCCGCGCGGCGCGGAGCGCAGGTGGCAGGGTGAACAGGATGCTCGTGGCGAACGCCAGCGCGAGCGTGATACCGAAGAGGTGTCGATCGACGGCCAGCTCGGAGATGCGCGGGATGTCGTTCGGTCCGAGGGCGACGAAGGCGTCGACCGCAACGGCCGCCAACGCTGCGCCCACCAACCCTCCGACGAGACCCAGAAGCAGGCCTTCGGCCAGGAGCTGGCGGACGATGTGCAGGCGGCGCGCGCCCAGCCACCCGCGCAGGGCCATCTCATGCGAGCGCTCGTTGGCGCGCATGAGCAGAAGGTGTGCGACGTTGACGCACGTGATGGTCAGCAGCAGGCCCACGGCAAAGAGCAGCGGGAGCAGGATGGCCCCGGCGTCGCCCACGGTTTCGCTTCGCAGAGGAGCAAGCCCGAACGTCCGCTCTCCAGGCTCCGGGTACTCACGGGAGAGAGCGGCACCGAGCGCGACCAACTCCGTGCCGGCGGATTCGGGCGTGGCATCATCCCCCAGTCGGCCGACGACCTGGAGGAAGCCGTTCCTTCGTTGGCTGCGGGCGTCGGGATCGAGGCTCGACAGGGGAATCCAGGCCTCTGTACCGCTCTGCCCCAGACCCTCCGGCGGGACGAAGTCCGGCGGCATGACGCCCGCCACCACGAACGGCGTGCCGTCCAGAACCACCGCTCCACCGACGATGTCTGCGGAGCCACCCCACCGTCGTTGCCAGAGGCTGTGGGCCAGCACGACCTGCGGCGCACCGCCCTCACGATCCGCATCCGGGCTCCAGTGGGAGCCCAGCGCAGGATACCGTCCCAGAACGTCGAAGAACCCGGAAGAGACCGTTGCCGCGCGGATATACTCCGGATCCGGATCGCCGGACACCGTCAGGCCCCGCGGCCTGGATGCTGCCAGTGCGCTGAAGGAGCGGTTGCGCTCCTGCAGATCACCAAGATCCAGCGCGGACACAGACAGGATGCCCGCGCGGCCTTCCGAGATCTTGCCGACGCGCATGATCCGGTCGGGTGCGTCGTAGGGCAGCGGCGCCAACAACACGCCGTGGACCACGCTGTAGATCGCGGTGGCGCTCCCCACTCCGATCCCGATCGTCGCGCCCGCCACGAGCACGAGGGCCGGGCGGCGGCGAAGGGACCGCAGGCCCATCCTCAGGTCACGGGTGATTCCGACCATGCGAACGCTCCTCCGCGAAGGGATCCGGGTTCCCAGCGCACGTGCGCCGACACTCCACCATTCGGACACGGCGGTGCGCACCAGGTCCGTCAGGATGAGCCACCAGAAGCGGAGGGCGCCGCCCCGATCGCGTTCGGCCTGGAGGTGGTCACGGAACCACCCCCTCATCTCGTCGGCATGTCGGTGCCGGAAGGCGGGGGGGAGGAGCAGAAGGAGGCGCGCATAGACGCGCTCGCCCCACTGCGGACGACGCGTCACGAAGTCCTCAGGATCGCGCGTTCCAGCGCGAGATCGACGGAGCGAGCCAGCCGTTCGGCTTCGGTGCGTAGCGCGGACCGGCCGGCCGGCGTCAGCTCGAAATAGCGCCGGCGTTCGGAGTGCGCCCCCGCGGCATCGACCTCATCGGTGCTGACGAGCCATCCCCGTTCGGTCAGCCGTTGCAGCGTCCCGTAGAGGGTGCCCGGGCCCATCGTGATCTGGCCGGACGTCAGCTCGGCCACCTCCTTGGAGATGGCGTAGCCGTAGTGCGGTCCTTCCGCGAGCACCAGAAGGACGTGGAAGACGACCGGGGTCAGGTAGTCCGGCGGAGCGGGGTCGGTCGCTGGCATCTGGGATCCTGCACCCGGGAGTGGCGCGGAAGGAGGGATCGGGAGCATAGTCGTCTCACGGATACATCCGTGAACGGATATATTCTACCGGGGTGGCCCGTCGCGGCGCAATCCCCGCCGCGAGAGCGACGCGGCCGCTACCTCTGCCCCATCCGGCCCACCTCGGATAGAATGGCCTGTCATCCCGCGCGCCGAAGCGCACCCGCCGTGGTCGTTCGTCCGCCGCGTCCCCAGCCCGACAAGGACTTCCAGCGATGAACGCTCTCGGTATCCTGGTGCGCCTGCTGGCCGCCGCGCTCCTGGTCCACCTCACGTACAACCCGTTCGGGTTCTCCTACTACGACTGGGCCCTGGAGCCCCTGTTCCGGGGGCCCCGTCCTCCGGGTCACCCGAGCGCGCTCATGTTCCTGGGCGGCGTGCTCCTGCTCATCGGGTGGGCCGTCTTCGTACAGGCCACGCGACGCTCGCTCGGCATGAAGGGCGCGCTGCTGGTGGTGGCACTGGGTGGCGGTGTCGTGTGGCTGCTGGTGGAGCAGGGACTCCTGAGCGCGCGCGGCGCGCCCGCGATCACGGAGATCATCCTGGCCGTCATCTCCCTCCTGCTCGGGATCGGTCTGTCGTGGTCGCTGATCAGCCGTCGCCTGACGGGCCAGGTGGATACGGACGAGAGCGACTGAGCGGGGGGATGAGGGTCGGCCGGGGACGACGCATGCCCTTCCTGCATCCGCAGACGGCACCTCCGGCTCCCCGTCCCGATCCGACCGACATCCGTCCCGCCCCTGACCATGGACAGGGTTGCACCCCGACACGGGCGCGCCTAGGTTCCGCGACCCAACAGCTCCAGACGGAGACGCGTCAGGTGCGCAACGCCATCACCCACACCACGGCCACGGCCCTCGTGTCGTTTCCCGCTCCGGCGGATCGACGCCTGGGCGGACTGTTCATGGTCCGACCCCGTGCCGTGGTTCGCCGGTTCCTACCTCCCGGGTGGCAGTAGCGCACACGCCAGACGCGTCTTCCGCGATTGGACGGCCTCCCGGTGCTCCCGGGAGGCCGTTTCGTTTCCAATCGACCCTGGAGTTCCCATGCCTGCTCGATATACGCTCGAATCCCGCTCCCGCCTGAAACGCGCCACGGCGCTCCTGTGGGATGCCCTGCGCGGACGGGGCGGCTCGCCGACCGAAGGACCGCTGACCACCGCCATCCTGCTCCTCGCCATCCCCATGGTGCTGGAGATGGTGATGGAGTCCATCTTCGCCGTGGTCGACATCTTCTTCGTGTCCCGTCTGGGGGCCGACGCGGTGGCGGCCGTGGGCATCACCGAATCGCTGATGACCATGGTCTACACGCTGGCCATGGGGCTCTCGATCGGAGTGACCGCCACGGTGGCGCGCCGCATCGGCGAGGGAGACCGCGAAGCCGCTTCGCGCGCCACCGCGCAGGGGATGGTGCTCGGGGGTCTGTTGGCCCTGGCGCTGGGTGTGCTGGGGGCCTGGAAGGCGCCCGACCTCCTGCGTCTGATGGGCGCGACGCCGTCCGTGGTGGACGCGGGACAGGGCTACGCGCGCGTGCTGCTGGGCACGAACGGCGTGATCATGCTGCTGTTCCTGCTCAACGCCGCCTTCCGCGGGGCGGGGGACGCGGCCATCGCCATGCGCGTGCTGTGGCTGGCCAACGGCATCAACCTGATCCTCGATCCGGCGCTGATCTTCGGGCTGGGCCCGTTCCCCGAGCTCGGCGTGACGGGCGCCGCGGTGGCCACCTCCATCGGACGCGGTGCGGCCGTGTGCGTGCAGATCGTGACGCTGTTCCGGCTGTCGGACCGCCTGCGGTTGGGGCTGCGTCACTTCCGGCCGCGTGTGGACGTGATGGCGCGGCTGGTGCGCCTGTCGGCCACCGGCACGTTCCAGATCTTCGTGGGCACCGCGTCCTGGATCGGTCTGGTGCGCGTGTTGGCGGGCTTCGGTCCGGAGGCCGTGGCCGGCTACACGCTGGCCATACGGGTGGTGATGTTCGCGCTCCTCCCGGCGTGGGGGCTCTCGAACGCCGCGGCCACCATGGTGGGGCAGAACATGGGGGCCGGGCTGCCGGAGCGCGCCGAGCGGTCGGTGTGGCAGGCCTGCTGGATGAACATGGCGTTCCTGGGGACGGTAGGGCTGTTCTTCGTCGTGTTCGCGCGACCGTTGATCGGGCTGTTCGGCGTGGACGCGGTGACGGCCGGGTTCGCCCGGGATGCGCTGCGCATCGTGAGCGCGGGCTTCCTGTTCTACGCGTTCGGCATGACGCTCACCCAGGCCTTCAACGGAGCGGGAGACGCGTGGACACCCACCTGGCTCAACGTGCTGTGCTTCTGGATGTGGGAGATCCCGCTGGCCTGGGGGCTCGCCTTCCGGGGGGAGCTGGGCGCGCACGGCGTGTTCGTGGCCATCGCGGTGGCGTATGCCACGCTGGCCGTGTTCGCGGCGGTGCTGTTCCGGCGGGGTCGGTGGAAGACCGTCGCGCTTTGAGGGACGGGGGCGGGCGGTGTGCCGACATCGCCCGCCCCGTCTAGAACGCGAACAGCCGCGTGACCTTCAGGGTGAGCACGCGATCGATGAGCGCGTCGGTGCCGGGTGCGGGGTCGCGGTCCCGACGCTCGGAGTAGACGAGGAACAGGTCGCTCAACGGCGCGTGGATGAGGTTGAAGCGGACGTTGCTGACCAGCTCGTCCGCGGCACCGTTGTACTGCACGAACGCGTTGAAGAACGTGCGCGTGTCGTAGCCGTAGCGCACGCGCGCGCCGTAGAGGTCGGCGTCCACCTGTTCGCCCCCCAACGTCAGACGGTTGCGCTGGAAGGATCCTTCCACGAACCAGTGGTAGTCGGGCCGCAACGCCACCGCCCCGCCGATGGACGTGCGGTCGCCGTCGTAGAAGCTGCCATGCGTGGCGGAGAGCGATCCGGACAGCGGACGTCCGCCGTCCGACTGGTAGCGGGCCGTCACCAGGCCGAAGTCGTACTCGCCTGCCGGGACGGTGGCCCCGGCGATGGGTGTGGCGGCGGAGAGCATCTCGTGCTGCCGCAGGCCCTCGAACGTGAGCGTCGAGCTGTTCATGAAGGAGACCTGCACCCCGCCGGTGAGCTCACGGGTCTCCAGGTCGCCGTCCAGGTTCGTGTAGATGCTCGCGTCCACGTAGGGGTTGATCTCCGCCACGCCCCGGAGGTCGGGCTGGGGATGGGCGCCCACCGTGACGAACGCCTGGCGGAACGCACGCCGGCTCACGAACCCCAGCCCCGGGTTGAAGCCGTCCCCGACCGTCTTGCCGAATGCGGAGACGTCCCACAGCGGGCTTCGCCACGCCACCTCCAGCTTTCCGGCCATGGTGCTGCCTTCCGCGTCCGGCTGGTCGCTGGCGGCGACGTACGCGTTCACCAGCGTGCTGCCGAACCGGAAGTTGCCGTCCACGCCCGCGGCCCGGTTGTAGGCGTCGTCCCCGCCGGTGGTCTGACGGTTGGTGAACATCACGCCCACGTCCGAGCTGGTGAGCAGGTTCCGACGCAGGCGCACCACCGTGAAGTTCTCCGGCTCGGCCAGGGGGTCGTCGCGGGTCTGCATGTTGAGCAGCCCCACGTCGAACGCGCCCATGCGCCCGGTCAGGCGCGCGCCACCCCCGATCGGCAACGGCTCGCGCTCCGGCGACAGACCGATCCGCCGCGAGTGGAAGAGCTTGAAATCGCTCGGACCCGAGCCCAGGCGGTAGTTGCGGACCTGCGCGTCCTGGAACCCGAAGATGCCGTCGTTCTCCAGGAAGAAGTCGCGCTTCTCGGGGAAGAACAGCGGGAACCGCGTGAGGTTGACCTGCTGCTCGTCCACCTCCACCTGGGAGAAGTCCGTGAGCGCCGTGACGTCCAGGGTCAACTGCGGTGTCAGACCCCACTTGAGATCCAGGCCGCCTTCCACCCGGGTGTCGGCACTGGTGTGCGTGATCCCTTCGGCGCGGCCGACGCTGCTCCACGGCTTGATCCACAGGTTGCGGCCCTGCCGCAGATCCTGGAGCCCGGTCAGCGTACCCGCCAGCGACATCTTGTACAGCCGGTACTGCCGGCTGAGGGGAGCCCAGAACGAGTCCTCGCTGAAGCGGCGGATGCGGCGGGAGAAGTTGACGCCCCACGTCTGATCGGGCCGGGTGGCGTCGAAGCGCAACGTGGTGATGGGGATGGCCACCTCCGCGATCCAGCCCCACTCCTGCACGGACGTGGAGACCTCGACGATGCCCTCCCATTCGCGGTTGACGTAGGCCTGGTCGTTGAAGGCCTGTGCATCGAACAGGGCCCCGGCCGGGTTGACCGAGAACATGAAGGCGTTCTGCCGATCCAGGTACGTGTCCAGCGCGAACGCGAACATGTCCGAGTTCTCGGTCCGGAAATCCTGCTCGAGGCCGGCCGAGAAGAGCTGATCCGGGCTGGGATCGAACAGCATGGCGCCGATATAGATCTTCTCGGCGTCGTAGAGCACCCGCACCACGGTGCGCTCGCGGGACGGATGGCCCTGCCGGGGGATGGTGGTCCAGAACACCCCGTCCGTGGAGTCGGCGCGGTGCCAGGCCTCCTCGTCCAGGCGGCCGTCCAGCACGATCGGCTCGTCGGTGCGAAGCGCCTGCAGGGTGGGACGGGGCAGGGAGAGGGGGTCCTCGACCGGAGCGGGGAGCGGGTCCACCCCACCGGCCTGGGCACGGAGCCCGTCCGGGAGGCCGATCGCCAGCAGGGCGAGCGGGATCAAGCGCCAACGCTTTGCCATGGAGGCCCAATTGGCGTAGATCGTTGCCGAAGTCAAGCGGCGGGGGACACCCCTTCCGCTCGAGGCGCCCAGGCACGTCCCCACCCACGCGAGCGTCCCCGGCCGGACGCGCCACCCAACCCACGGATTCGATGACGCGCGTTCGCTCCCGACGGGAACTCCTGTGGTGTCTGGTCACGACGCTCCCGCTCTTCGTCGCACCGGCGGTGCGGGCCCAGCAGACGGGAGAGCTGGGCGGCGCGTCGCTCCCGTCCGCCATCGACGGTTCACCCGCCCCCATGGCCCCCGCCACCATCACCCGCGACGCCCTGGGCCGGGCCACCGTCCGTGCCATCCGCCTCACGGAGCCGTTCCGGCTGGACGGCGTGCTGGACGAATCCGTCTACGAGACCAACGAGCCGTTCGGCGGGTTCGTGCAGGCCGCTCCGCTCGCGGGTGCGCCTTCCACGGAGCGCACCGACGTGTGGATCATGTACGACGACGAGAACCTCTACGTCACGTGCCGCTGCTGGGACGAGGCGCCGCCAGGGCTGTGGATCGTCAACGAGCTGCGCCGCGACACGCCCGGGCTCCGCAACAACGAGCACTTCGGCATCATGCTGGACACGTTCTACGATCGGCGTAGCGGCTCGATGTTCTACGCCAATCCGCTGGGAGGCCGCTCCGACTACGCCGTGGTGGACGAAGGGGGCCCCAACACCGACTGGAACCCGGTGTGGGACGTGGTGTCGGGTCGCTTCGACGGAGGGTGGACGCTGGAGATGGCCATCCCGTTCAAGTCGCTCCGCTACCAGACGGGTCCGGACCCGCTCTGGGGGCTGCAGATGCGCCGGTCCATCCGCCACAAGAACGAGTGGGCCTACCTGAACCCGGTGCCGGCCTTCCTGGCGGGACCCCAGGCGCTGAACCGGGTGTCGGCGGGTGGGACGCTCGTGGGACTGGAGCTCCCGCCCGCGGGCAACAACCTGGAGGTCAAGCCCTATGCGCTGGCGGGGCTCTCCACCAACCGCGTCAGCACGCCCGCCATCGACAACGACGGCACCGCCGACGTGGGGCTCGACCTCAAGTACGGCATCACCGCCAACCTCACCGCCGACCTGACCGTCAACACCGACTTCGCGCAGGTGGAGGTGGACGAGCAGCAGGTGAACCTGACGCGCTTCAGCCTCTTCTTCCCGGAGAAGCGTGAATTCTTCCTGGAGGGCCGGGGGGTCTTCGAGTTCGGGCGCGGGGGTGGGGGCGGTGGTTTCGGCGGGGGCGGTGGAGGCGGGGGTGGCGGCGGTGGTGGGGGCCGTGGCGGCGGGGACACGCCGACCCTCTTCTACAGTCGCCGCATCGGGCTGGAAAGCGGGGAGCTCGTGCCCATCCAGGCCGGCGGTCGGGTGACCGGCAAGGTGGGACCGTTCGCCGTGGGCGCGCTCAACATCCAGACGGGTGGCGTCGACGGTGCCGGCATCCCCTCCACGAACTTCAGCGTGCTGCGACTCAAGCGCGACATCCTGCGTCGCAGTGCCATCGGCGCGCTGTTCACCAATCGCTCGCAGGCGGTCACCGCCGAAGGCTCCAACCAGGTCTACGGTGTCGATGCCGCGTTCGGGTTCTTCACCAACCTGAACCTGGGCGGATACTGGGCGCGCTCCGTCACCGAAGGTCTGGACGGCAACGACGCGAGCTGGCAGGCCCAGATGAGCTATGCGGCCGATCTGGTCGGGCTCGATGTGTCCGTGCTGGACGTAGGGGACGACTTCAACCCGGAGGTGGGCTTCCTGCGTCGCTCGGACTTCCGCAAGTCGTCCGTGGAGGCGCGCTTCAGCCCGCGGCCGCAGCGCTATCGCTCCATCCGCAAGCTCACCTGGAACGCCTCGCTCGACTACTACGAGAACGGCGACGGCTTCATGGAGTCACGGAGCCAGGAGGGCCGCTTCAACGTGGAGCTGGAGAACAGCGATCAGATCACCGTGCAGGCCACGAAGGCGTTCGAGCGGCTGGTGGATCCGTTCGAGGTGGCCACGGACCTGTCCGTGGCACCCGGCCGCTACGACTTCACGGACTACCGCGTGTGGTACTCCTTCGGACCGCAACGCCGGCTGTCCGGCACGGTGGTCTACAACTGGGGCGAGTTCTACGACGGCTCCATCCGCGGTGTGAGCGTGAACCAGGGCCGGGTAGTGCTGACGGATCGCTTCTCCCTGGAGCCCGGGCTCAGCCTCAACTGGTTGGACCTGCCTGCGGGCGAATCCACCCAGACGGTGGCGCGGGTGCGCGCCGACTACGCGTTCACGCCGCGCATGTTCGCGAGCAGCCTGGTGCAGTACAACTCGGGCACCGAGAGCGTGTCCTCCAACCTGCGCTTCCGCTGGGAGTACCGACCCGGCAGCGAGCTGTTCGTGGTGTGGACGGACGAGCGCGATGCGCGTCGCGGCGGCAGCGGACTGCAGACGCGGGCGCTGGTGGTGAAGGTGACGCGGCTGCTCCGGTACTGAGGGCGGGAGGGCCCGCGATACGCGACAGGCCGCGGAGCGGCGGCCGCCGTTGGGGTACGGAAGACGGAGCGCCCCGTGTACCCGGGCCTCGCGGGCCCCCGCGCGTCTAGGGAACCACGAGTCCGGGCACGTTGGTGTCCACGAGGCGGAACCGCAGGCCTGCGTCGGCGCCGGACGCCGCCGTGCACATGGACCCGCCTACCGAGAAGCCGGTGGTGGCGTCGTAGCGCCATTCGCCGCGGAGGGCCGCACCCATCCCCAGGGAAGCGGAAACCACGGCCACTTCACGACCTCCTTCGGAGCGGACCTCGGTTACGGGAGATCCGTGGACGCGACCGCCTGCGCGCAGCTCCGCCGGCGGAACCCAGATCGGCCCGAAGGAAGCGACCTCCAGCGGCGCGCCGGATCGCAATCGCAGCCTGGAATCGACGATCTCCCCGTGACCGGGCATGCCGTCCGCGGGCTCCGTGCGGCCTCCGTCCGTCACCTGCCCGACCGTGCGGAAGTCTCCGCCCCCTGCGTCTTCGAATGTGACGCGTACGCGCGAGTCGCCGACCTCGTAGGTGAGGAAGCTACCGTCCGAGAGGGGCGCGTCCCCACCGCACGCGACGAGCGCGCAGAGGGCCGACGAGACGAGCAGGGCTCCAGGCTTCATCCAGGTCTCCGCAGATCGTAGGTGGCGACCGAGCCTACAGGAATCGCGCCAGCGCAGGATAGAGGCTACGAGGGAGCCGGTTCTCTACCGCTCCCCTCGCGTCGGACGGTCGACGCTCCACGGTGGGTCGGGCTCAGCCCGATCTGGCCCCACCGACACGGGCTTCGCCGCCCTTGACGTAAGAACGGCATCCCCGTATTCGTAACCATATGGTTACGAATAGCGCACTGGCCGATCCAGCCCTGGACCGGACCCTCCATGCCCTGGCCGACCCGACCCGTCGGGCGCTCCTGGCGCGTCTGGCCCGAGGCGAAGCCTCCGTGGGCGAGCTCGCGGAGCCGTTCGCCATCTCGCGTCCGGCGATCTCCAAGCACCTGCGGGTGCTGGAGGAGGCCCACCTGGTGCGGCGGACCCGGGAGGGTCGGGTGAGCCGCTGCGTCCTGGACGCCGCGCCGCTCAAGGACGTGGCGGCCTGGGTGGCGCGGTACGAGGCGTTCTGGGAACAGCAGCTGGACGCGCTGGCGCGCTACCTCGCGGACACCACGACGGGAGGGGAGGACGGGTGATGAGCCGAGCGAAGACGGACAGGGCGCAGACGGCGACCGGAACGGACGGACACGCCAGCCGGGAGGCGAGGGATGCCACCGGGGCGAGCCCCGCCGACGCGGACCCGAGGCCGGGCGTACCGCGCACGACGGTCCGCGTGACGCGGCAGGTGCCGGCCCCTCCGGCTCGGGTCTTCGAGGCCTGGACGACCCCCGACCAGATGAAGGCCTGGGCGTGCCCGGAAGGCGCGACCGTGGAGGCCGTGGAGGTGGATCTGCGCGTCGGAGGAGCCTGGGAGATCCGGATGCAGGCCGGCGAGGAGCGCTACACCGCCCACGGCACGTACCGCGCGGTGGAGCCGCCCGCGAGGCTGGTCTACACCTGGGACTGGCGGGAAGCGGGACGGGAGGTGGGCGAGACCGTGGTGACGGTCGAGTTCCGTGCGGTCGCCGAGGGCACGGAGGTGGTGGTGGTGCACACCGGTTTCGCGAGCGCCGAGTCGTGCGCTGGGCATCGCATCGGGTGGGACAGCTGCCTGGACCGCTTCGGGAGCCTCTTCTCCTGAAACGGTCCGAGCGCCGCCACGTACCACGACGGCGTGCGCACCCTTCTGCTGCTCCTGGTCTCCGCGTCGGCCCTGGCCGCGCAGGATCCGTCCGCCGTCTGGTCCGTCCAGGAGTGGCGGCCCGGCGTCCACGCGAGCGTGGTCAGGGACGGTGTGCCCTGGGCGCAATACGCCACGTCTCTCATCGTCGTAGGGGACGACGGCGTCCTCGTCGTCGACACGCGCGACACGCCCCGGGCCGCGCTCGACCTGCTGGCCCACGTGCGCCGCATCACGGACCGGCCGGTGCGCTGGGTGGTCAACACGCACTGGCACTGGGATCACATGGGAGGGAACCAGGTCTTCGCGGACTCGTTCCCGGACGTGGAGATCGTCGCACATGCCGAGACTGCGCGTCGCATCCGGGAGGACGGCGCCGCACGCTTCGCCGAGGAGACCCAGCGCCTGGAGGCGCGGGTCGAACGGCTCGAGCGCTGGCAGGCGCAAGGTCGCACCGACGACGGCCAGGTCCTGGCGGACGACGACCGGGCGCAGATCACCGCCGTGCTCGCGCGCGACCGGAAGCGCATCCAGGACCTGAGCGCGGTGCGCATCGTTCCTCCCACGCTCGAGGTCACCGAGGCGTGGAGTCCCCCGGGGTGGCCGGAGCTGCGGGTGCTGCACCCCGGCCCTGCCCACACCGACGGCGATCTCGTGGTGCTGGTGACCGACCAGGGCGTCGGCGCCATCGGCGACCTGATCGAGCACGGGCTGCCGTGGTTCGGCGACGGCACCGTGCGCGGCACGGCGCAGGCGCTCGCACGCATCGATGCGCTGGACCCCACTCCGCTCCTCCTGCCCGGTCATGGACCGATTCCGACGGACCACGCGCTGCGCCGCGGCCAGCGCGCGTTCCTCGACGCCGTGGACGCGGCCCTGCGCGCGCCCGATGGGTCGTGGCGGTCGTTGGAGGAGGCGCGCGCGGCGCTGGACGCCGACGCCCACCGGGGCGCTTTCCCGGACATCTCCGACGCCGCCTGGGCGGAATGGGTGGACAGCGTGCTGGAGCAGCGGCGCGGGGAGGGGTAGCGGGCCGGCCTCCGTCCCGACGTTGCGCCGGGTGGCCGCACTCTTTAGTATAGACATAACTATACTAACTGTGTCTATACTGGAGCGGCCGGCGCATGGATCGACCGTTGGACCTGTTCGACCGGGAGCGGGAATGGGTCGACCTGGTCGAGTTCCTGGGCGGAAAGGCTTCCATCCGACTCGGGATCGTCTACGGACGCCGTCGTCAGGGGAAGAGCTGGCTGCTGCGCCGGGTGGTACGCGCCGCCGGTGGCGTCTACATGATGGCGCTGCAGCACGACCGCCTGTCCGCCCTCCAGCGCTTCGCGGAGGCGGTCGCCGCCGCCTCCGGGATCCCGGGGGCGGGCTTCCGATTCGAGAGCTGGGAAGAGGCCCTGCGTACCGCACACCGGGTCCTTGCTGGAGCGGAGCAACGGCTGCTGGTCTTCGACGAGTATCCCTATCTGTTGGAGCACAGTCCCGAGCTGTCCTCCGTTTTGCAGGAGTTCTACGACACCGTCCGCGACCAGTCGTCCCTCCCCCCCATCCGCGTGATCCTCTGCGGGTCAGCCATCTCGGTGATGGAGGAGCTCCTGAGCGGTCCGTCGCCGCTCCGGGGCCGGACCGGTCTGGAGATGCGCGTACACGCCTTCGACCACCGGACCTCGGCCAGGTACTGGGACGCCGGCGTAGACGAGATCGCGTTTCGGGTCGACGCGGTGCTCGGGGGGACCGCGGGCTACCGGGACCTCGTGCAGGCCGATCTTCCCCGCCGGGCCCAGGACTTCCCCCTCTGGCTGTCCAGAACCGTGCTGAACCCCGCGTCGGCGCTCTTCACGGAGGCCGACTTCCTGCTCCGCGAGGATCCGCGGATCCGGGACCGCGCTCCGTACTATGCGATCCTGGAGGCGGTCAGTGACGGGAAAGGGTCGCCTACGGCGATCGGTGCTGCAGTGGGGCGGGAGCGTACCGCCTTGGCGCACCCGCTCGGCGTGCTTCTCTCCTCGGGCTTCATCCTGTCATCCGAGGACGTACGCAAGCAGCGCAACGCGTCCATCCGCGTCGCCGACCCCATCATCCGCTTCCACCATCTCATCACGCGACCGCGTCTGTTCCAGTTCGAGGAACGGCGCTTCGAGCCCGCGTGGGAGGCCTCCAGGTCCACCTTCCATTCCCAGATCCTGGGTCCCCATTTCGAGCATCTGGCCCGCGAATGGGTGCGTCACTTCGCTTCTGAAATCACGCTGGGGGGCCGCGTGGGGGAGGTCGGCTCCACCACCATTCCGGACCGCCAGGCGCGGGTGACGCATGAGATCGACGTCGTCGGACTCGCCGCCGGTGAGCGCAGTCAGAACCGGTCGTCGCGGATCCTGGTCATCGGAGAGGCCAAGAGTTCCGATCGGAAGCGGACCCCCGACGATCTCCGCCGCCTGGAGCGGATGAGGGCGCTGCTCGAAGCGGACGGTGCCGATTGCTCCGGGGCGAAACTGCTGCTGTTCGGTCGCTCCGGCTTCGCCGACGCCCTCCACTCTGTCGCGCGCGGACGCGGAGATGTGGGACTCGTGGACCTTGCGCGGATCTACCAGGGGGAATGAGGGGCCGAGCAGGCCACCGGTGCCGGCGCGCGGCGAGACCCGTTGACGCCCGCGCGCCTTCCTACCGCCAGCCCAGCTCGATCACCTCGAAGTCGCGCGCGCGCAGTGAGCGGAACGCGGGATTCAGCACGTCGTTGTCCCAGCGGGCATCCATGGTCCCCTGCACGTACAGGTCCGAGCCGTTGTCGGCGACAATGAGCCCGTAGCGCTGGAAGGCGCGGAAGATGCGCTGCACCTCCGGGGGGTAGCCGCTCAGATCCACCGACGACTTCAAGCGCAGGCGCGCGCCCATCGGCAACGCGCCGGACGTGGACCCCGCGCGATGCGACGCCGGCCACACGTAGCCATTCGTGGCGCGCACGGTGACGCGGAACGCATGCTCGATGTCACCCGGGCCGGTGACCTCGTGGTACTTGACCAGGCCCGGGAAGATCGCGAGCCCCGCGGCGTCCGCGGAGGTCCAGCCCTCCGGCCGCCGGCCGTTGCGGGCGAGGTCGAACACCGCTCCCGATCCGGCCTCCCAGCGGCCGGCCGATGCGTTCCAGCGCGTGGCCCAGGTCTCGTACAGCAGCCAGCGATCCCGATCGACGAGGATCAGGTGACGGTCTCCGCTGTCCCCCCCGCCGGCGCGGCCGCCTTCGATCCAGTTCGCTTCCCGTGCCGCCGCCTCCGGGATCGGATAGCCGTCGACACCGGACGGGGCTCCCGCGTCGCTCTCGTCGCCGTACAGCGTGAAGGTGACGGGCACCCGCGGCTGCTCCCCGCCCACGGAGGCGTACGGGATCCCGTACGGCGGTGGCCCGAAGTCGGGGTGCAGCGTGCGCTCGAGCCCGACGAACTGCAGGTAGGCCTGCGATCCCGGGTCCACGGGTGCATGCTCGATGGAGCGGTTCCACCAGTTGTCGTCCGGGAACGGGCGGCGGCCTCCCAGGTCGTCCAGCAGGACGGGTGGAGCGGCGGGATCCGGACCAGGCGCGCCCGGACCCCCGTCGCAGCCCGCGAGCATGACGAACCCCGCGGCGATGCTGCACAGGTAGAGGGCGGAGCGGCCCGGACGGCGGGTGCGCGGGCGATGGACGTACGCGGGGCTCATGGGCGCGCCTCGGCTGCGGGACGGTCGGGCCGAGCCGCAGACCGCATGCCAGCCCTGACAACCCGCGGCGGCGCTGCCACGGGTCCCGGCCGGCCCCGGCGTGCGGCGCGCTTGCCGCGGAGGCGGCGACGGTCGAATGTGGCGGCACGGGGTGGATCGAGGCGCACCCGCCGGGTGCCCCGCCTCGCGCAGCCCGTCGCACGAGGAGGCATCCGGCCGTCTCGTCCACCGTCCTCCGCGAACGCGAGGAGCCCACGCATGTCCGACCGTCTCTCCCGCCGCGAGTTCATGCACCGGAGCGCGCTCGGCGCGGGCGCCGTGATGTCCCTGCAGGCGTCTCCGGTCCTCGCCCAGACGAGGCGTGGGAGCGCAGGGACGCCGATGATCATCACCAGCCACGACAACGACACGGGCCACCAGGCCATGCAGGAGGCCTGGGGCATCCTCGCGAACGGCGGCACGGCCCTCGATGCGGTCGAGCGCGGCGCCAACGTCATCGAGGTGGATCCCGAGGACACGAGCGTCGGCTACGGCGGACTCCCGAACGAGGACGGTGTGGTGCAGCTCGACGCCTCCATCATGGACGGCAGGACCTACAGCGCCGGATCGGTGGCCGCCATCGAGAACATCAAGACGCCGTCCTCCGTGGCGCGCCTGGTGATGGAGCGGACGGACCACGTCATGCTGGTGGGTGCGGGCGCGCTGGCGTTCGCGAAATCGTTCGGCTTCGTGGAGGAGGACCTGATGACGGAGCGCTCGCGCGAGCTGTGGCTGCGTTGGCGCGAGCAGCACAGCGACAATGACGACTGGGGTCCGCCCGAGCACATGCGCGGTCGGCGCACGGGTGGGTCCGACGGCGCGGGCGGCTCCGGTCGCTTCGATCCCTACGGCCCGGTGGAGACCCACCACGGCACCACCAACGTGCTCGCCGTCGACGCCAACGGCGACGTGGCCGGCATCACCACCACCAGCGGGATGTCGTGGAAGGTGCCCGGCCGCATCGGGGATTCACCCATCATCGGTGCCGGGCTGTACGTGGACAACTCGGTCGGGGCTGCCGGAGCCACCGGTCGCGGCGAGGACGTGATCAAGTCGTGCGCGTCGTACTACATCGTCATGCGCATGCGCGAGGGGCGAAGCCCCCAGGAGGCGTGCGAGGACGCGCTCGACCTGATCGCCGAGCGCTACCGGGCGGTGGGGATCGACTACATGCCCGGCGAGAAGTTCGTGGCGATCAACAAGGCCGGCGAATACGGCTGCGCGCAGTCGCAGGCCTCGCGCGATCCGCAGCTCACCGTGGCCCAGGACGGGTCGATCCAGCTCTACACGGGGACGCGGCGGTACCCGGGGCCGTGAGGGGCGCGCCGGCACGGGGGGCCCGTGGCATCGGTTCCCGACGCTGCCGCGTGCGGCGCCCGACGCTCCGCGCGGCCTTGTTGCAGGTGCCGACCTTGGCGATCTGGCTGTCCGCCTGTTCCACGTATCCGGAGGGCCCCATCCGCATGGTGCGGCCGGACGGCGTGAGCGTGGAGTGCAACGCGCCCGCCCAGGAGATCGCGGACGCGGCCCTGCCCGAGATCGGCGCCGCCCTGTCCGGGCTGCTCGAGACGCTGCAGTCGCAGGCTCCGGTGGAGCAGAAGGCGGACGAGTTCCGGCCGCTGGCGTCCACGCCCGCGGAATTGGACGTGCTCGACTACCGGATCTGCCTCGAGTTCGGCGAGGGCGTGCTGGACGCCGCCGACTTCACGCAGTGGCGCGAGCAGATCCGGCCGATGCTCGCGACCGGGATGCGCTCGGTCAGTGAGCTGACCGCTCGCGCTCCCAGCGCGTGAGCAGCGCCGCCAGGTCCAGGTCGGGCGCGATCAGGCAGATGTGCCCGTGGCCTTCCAGGATCTCCAGCCGACTGTCCGGCGTGGAGCGCTCCATCATGCGACCCTGACGTACCGCCGGCACCAGGTGATCGCGGTCCGCCGCCAGGAACAGCGTGGGCACGTCCAGCTGGGGAAGGCGGTCGCGCACGTCGTGGTTCGCCAGGATGCGCAGCCGGTTCACGTACCCGGTGCGGGTCGTCTCCTCCATGACGGCGTGGAAGCGCTCACGCTCGGCGCGGGGGGTGTGCGGAGAATGCAGTCGGAAGGCCGCGAGCCGCCGCATCCGCGCCATCGCCTGCCAGGGCAGCTTCTCCAGCCCCCAGGCGGCCAGCGTCAGGTTGAGGCGCGGGCGTAGCGTCGCGAACGAGTTGAGGATCACCAGGCGATGGATGCGCTCGCCGCGCGCCAGCGCGTACGAGAGCGCCAGCGCGCCGCCGAAGGATTCGCCGACCAGCGTCGGCGGACCGAGATCCTCCACGGCATCCAGCACGCGATCGAGGTCCGCGATCAGGGTGTCCATGGCCGTGGCGTCGTCGCGCAGCCGATAGGTCACCACGGTGTGCCGCTCCTGCAGCCGCGGCGTCTGCCGGTAGAGCAGCCGGCCCGTGCCGTCGATCCCCGGTACGTAGACCAGGGGCGGGCCGCTCCCCACCCGCTCCACGCGGGGGTCGTACGCGGTGGCGTCGGGTCGTGGTCCGGTGCGGGGATCGATGGGCGAGGGCATACGGGAGGTACCGGGACCGGCGGAGCCAGGGTCCTCGCCGGGCCTGCGGATGCCTCGCCGGGCCTGCGGATGCATGCGGATGGCCTCCGCGGATCGGGCCACTGGCCCTGCCGGACGGGGGCTGGCGGCCCGATCGGCCGCCGGCCCGGATCCCGCCCTTGCGGCCCTCCCGACAGTCTGCTAAATATCTAGCATGGTGCTATGAAACTAGCAGCGAGCGCCACCGTAGAGATCCAGCGGGACCCGGACGGCATCCTCGTCCGACCCGGCCAGCCGAGGGCCCCATGACCGAAGAGCTTCCGTTGAGCCGCCGCGAGCGGCAGATCATGGACATCGTCTTCCGCCGCCGCGAGGTGGCGGTCAGCGACGTGTTGGAGGAGCTGCCGGATCCGCCGAGCTACTCGGCGGTGCGGGCGCTGCTGCGGATCCTGGAGGAGAAGGGTCACCTCGAGCATCGTCAGGACGGGCCCCGCTACGTCTACCGCGCCACCGTGCCGCGCACGCAGGCGCGCGATCAGGCGTTGACGCGGGTGCTGGAGACGTTCTTCGAAGGCTCGACCGAGAAGGCGGTGGCGGCGCTGTTGGATCGTTCAGCGGGTTCGTTGGACGAGGACGAACTGGAGCGGCTGTCGACGCTCATCGACCGGGCTCGCCGGGAGGGACGATGATGGACGGGATGGGGATGCTGATGGGCGCGGGCCCGGCGATCGCCGCTGTGTTGCTGCTGGCCGCGGTGAAGGGGGTGCTGGTGCTCGGCGCCACGGCGGGCGTCGCCCGGCTGCTGGAGGGACGCAGCTCCGCCGCCGTGCGACACGTCGTGTGGACCGTGGGCCTGCTGGCCATGGTGGCGCTGCCCGTGCTGGGAGTGGTGCTCCCCCGCTGGCACGCGTTGCCGGACCTGATCCCCACCGTCGGCTTCGACGTCGAGACCGTGCCGGTGCTCACGGTGGAGGAGGTGCCGCCGGTGGCGCCCGTCGTCGCCGGCTCCCCGGTGGAGCTGGAGTACGCGCGAGAGGGCTCGGGATCCGTCGCCGCGGCCCCGACTCCGCGGCTGCCGGCTCCGACGGGCGTCGAGTCGGCCGCGGCGGTCGAGCCGCTCCCCCTCGACGTCCTGGCTTCCGGTGGGACCTGGGCCGTCGATGCGCGCGTCACCGGTGTGTCCTGGGCCGCCGGCCTGGGATGGGCGCTCGTCGCGCTGTGGGGGGCGGGCGCCGGGGTGCTCGGCGGCCTGACCCTGTTCGGCCTGGCGCGGGTGCTGCGCATCGAGCAGCGGAGCCGACCCCTGGCCGGTGTGCGATGGGAGCGCCTGCTGGACGAGGCCTGCGAGGAAGCCGGCGTGATGCGGCCGGTGCGCCTGCTGGAGAGCGCAGATGTCCCCGTTCCCATGACGTGGGGGTGGCGGCGCCCGGTGGTGGTGTTGCCGGCCGCGGCGGCTTCCTGGAACGATGCGCGTCTCCGCCAGGCCCTCCTGCACGAGCTGGCACACGTGGCGCGGGCCGACCAGCCGCTGCACCTGCTCGGACGGCTCGCGGCCGCGCTGCACTGGCCCAACCCGCTGGCCTGGTACGCGCTGGGCCGCATGCGCCTGGAGAGCGAGCAGGCGGCCGACGACCTGGTGCTGCGGGTCGGCACCCGTCCCAGCGACTATGCTGCGGGGCTGGTGGCGGTGGCGCGGGAGCTGCCCTCCGTCCACCGCCTGCCCGCGGCCGCGCTCGCCATGGCGCGCACCAGCCAGCTCGGCGGTCGGGTCGAAGCGATCCTCGACCCGGCGCGGCAGCGCCGGGGCGCGTCCCGCTTCGACGTGCTGGCGGTCGTGATCGTCCTGATGGGCTTCGCGCTGCCGGTCTCCGCCCTGGCCATGCGGCAGAGCGCACCGGTCGAGCCCATGGTCTTCGCGGTCTCGGAGCTGCCTCCGCTGCCGCCCATCCCGCCGGTGCCCCCGGTCCCCGCGGTGTCCGCCGTGGCGCCCGTGCCGCCTGCCGGGAGCGGCTTCGCGTGGGACGTGCGCGCCGAGCTGGGCCGGACCCAGGTCGATCTCCGGGACCTCCAGGACCGGCTGGTCGGCCTCGCGCTGCCGCACACGCAGGAGGCCGATGTGTGCCTGGACCCGGATCACCGGATCCGGAGCGACATGATCAACGTCAACGACGACGGCCTGAAGGCCAACTGGTCGACGCGCGAATGCCAGTGGATCCTGGACGTGCGCGGTGAGGTCACCTTCACGGACGCCGAGGACGACATCGCCGCGCTGACGCCGGGCGGACGCTTCGAGCTCGAGCAGTCGGGACTCGGCGTCACGCACGAGATCCGGATCGACGCCGACCGCAGCGGCCGCCTCTCGCGGGTCTACCGACTGGACGGGGAGGAGCGTCCGGCCACCGAGGCCGCCGGTTGGCTGCAGCAGGTGGTGCCCGAGATCCTGCGCGTGACGGGTCTGGACGTCGAAGCGCGGGTGGAGCGCCTGCTGGAGCGCGGTGGCGTGGAGGCCGTGCTGGCCGAGGTCGGGCGGATCCGCTCCGGCTACACGGCGCGCCGGTACCTGACGGCGCTGCTCCAGTCCGACGCGGCGGATGCGCGTGCCGCTCGAGCCGCCCTGCAGATCGCGGCCGAGCGCATCGATTCGGACTACGAGATGGCCGAGCTGCTGCGTGCGATCCCGGAGGACGTGCGCACGCCCCAGGTGCGCGCGGCCTACCTGGCGGCCGCGGGCACGATCGACTCGGACTACGAGCTGCGTCGGACGCTGGAGGCCTTCCTGGTGGATGGTGCGGCGCCGGACGAGACGGCGCTACTGATCGAGCTCGCTTCGCACATCGACTCCGACTACGAGGTGGTCGAGCTGTTGCTGGCGCTGGTGCGCGACACGCCCCTGGACGAGGCGACCCTGACGGCGTTCCTGGACGTGATCCAATCGGTGGACTCCGACTACGAAGCGCGTCGGGCCCTGACCGCGGCGCTGCAGCAGGAAGACATCTCCTACGCCAACCTCGACCGCCTGCTCGATCGGATCGACACGATCGACTCCGACTTCGAGCGCGCCGAGGTCCTGCTCGACCTGGTGCGACGCGTGGATTCGCTGGACGACCGCCTCGAGCAGCGTGTGGTGGATTCGGCCGAGCGCATCGACTCCGAGTACGAGCGCAACCGCGTCCTCGCAGCGGTGGTGCGCGCTCGCTGATCTCCTGACCGGACCCCCGCGCGGACCGGCGTCCGCGCGGGGTCGTTGGGCGAGGCTCCGCGACCGGACCCGCTTCGCCTCCCGCCCGATCCCGACACCGAACGACCGGAGCGTCGCGCCATGTATGCTAAAAAATCAGCACACTGCTCCAGCGCGCTCGCGCTCCTGCTGGCGCTGGCCGGATCCGCGGGGGCCCAGAGCGCGCCCGCGGGCGACGGCGGCGCCGACCGGCGGGTCGCCGAGGCGCGCGCCGTGCCCGGGGGCGCGATCACGCTGGACGGGCGCCTGGACGAAGCCTCCTGGCGCGACGCCCCGATCATCGACGGGTTCGTGCAGAAGGAGCCCGTCGAGGGAGCCGAGCCCAGCGCGCGCACCGAGGTCCGCATCGTGTACGACGCCTCGGCGCTCTACGTGGGTGCGCGCATGCATGAGGGCGATCCCGACATCGTGCGCGCGCCGGTGGGGCGTCGCGACGAGCTCGGGCAGGCGGACTGGTTCCTGATCTCGCTCGATACGTATCTGAACCGCAGGACGGCGGTGACGTTCGGCGTCACCGCCGGCGGCACCCGCTTCGATCGGTACCACGACCGGGACGACGAAGACGCCTACGACGAGGCGTTCGATCCGGTGTGGGAAGCCCGCACGCGCACGGAGGCGGACGGGTGGACGGCGGAGATCCGCATCCCGTTCTCCCAGCTCCGCTTCACGCCCGCCGCCGATCAGCGTTGGGGCGTGAACTTCGCGCGTGCCATCCCGCAGCGGGAGGAGCGGAGCTACTGGGTGCCCGTGCCGCGCTCCGTGCAGGCCTGGGCCTCGCGCTTCGGCACGCTGGAGGGCCTGCGCGACATCGATCCGGCGCGCGGCGTCGAGCTGCTGCCCTATGTCGCGTCCGACGCGCGCCTCGTGGCCGAGCCGGACGCGGACGATCCCTTCGCCGGGGCGCGGAGCGGCAGCGTGCGCGTGGGCGGCGATCTGAAGGTGGGCCTGGGCCCGAACGTGACGCTCGACGCGACGTTCAATCCGGACTTCGGACAGGTGGAGGCGGACCCCGCGGTCGTGAATCTGTCCGCGTTCGAGGTGTTCTTTCCCGAGCGGCGCCCCTTCTTCACGGAGGGAAGCCAGCTCTTCGACGGCGGGAATCTGTTCTATTCCCGCCGCATCGGCGGGCTCCCGGCCGTGCCCCAGGGCGGGGACTACGTGGATGCGCCCGAGACGGCGACGATCCTGGGTGCGGCCAAGCTGACGGGCCGGCTCGAACGCGGCACATCGTTCGGCGTGCTGGGGGCCGTCACGGACGAGGAGCGCGCCCGCATCTGGTCGGAGGAGGAGGGGTTCGGGACTGCGCGCCTGGCCCCGCGCACGTGGACCGGCGTGGTGGCCGGGCAGCAGGAATTCGGTGCGGACGCCTCCACCGCGTCCGTCGTGTTCACGGGCGTCCACCGGGAGCTGGGGGAGGAGGACCCGCTGGCCGACTACCTGCACCGCAGCGCCATCGGAGCGCTGGGCCGCTTCAACCTGCGCTTCCAGGGTGGGACGTACGCCGTCTCCGGCCAGACGGGCTATACCCGCGTGCACGGAAGCGCCGCGGCGCTCCTGCGGACCCAACGCTCACCGGTGCACTTCTTCCAGCGACCGGATCAGGAGCACGTGCGGGTCGATCCCACGCGCACGGCGCTGAGCGGACACTTCGGATCGCTCAGCGTGGCCAAGAACAGCGGACGCCACTGGCTGTGGAGCCTCGACGGATACTGGGAATCCCCGGGCTACGAGCCCAACGACGCCGGGAGCCTGGGCAACGCGGACGAGATCGCGGCGTTCGCGACGCTCACGTACCGCGACACCGATCCCGGGCGGTGGTTGCGCAACTGGTCGCTGTCCGTCTCTCAGGAGAACACCTGGGCATTCGACGGCGTGCGCGCCTTCGGCGCGCTGCGCAGCGACGCTCGCCTGACGCTCGCCAACTTCTGGCGCATCAACGTCACCGCCTGGCGCGACTTCCGTGGGCAGTCCCCCACGCTGAGCCGCGGGGGCCCGCGGGTGGGGACCGGTCGCGCCTGGGTCACGATCGCGCAACTGCTCAGCAGCACGGCGTCCGACACCCGCTGGAACGCGCGGATCTACTTCGGCGAGAGCGAGCAGGGGGAGCGCACGATGCGTCTGAGCGGGCAGGTGTCGGTGCGGCCCGGGCCGCGCTGGCAGCTCTCCGTGGCGCCCAACTACCTGATCGGCACCGATCCGCGCCAGTACGTGGCTCGCCTTCCCGGCGGACCGGCCGCCACCTTCGGAGAGCGCTACGTCTTCGCGACCACCGACCGGACCACGTTCCTGGCCGAGATCCGCGCGGCCTACGCGGTGCGGCCCGACCTGACGGTGGAGCTGTACGCCGAGCCGTTCGCGGCCTCAGGCCGCTTCTTCGACCATGGCGAGCTGCCGGAGGCCGGGAGCCGGGCGCTCCGCACGTACGGGACCGATGGGACCGGCGTCACCGTGCAATCGGACGGCTCGCGCACCATCACGGACGGGAACGAGACGTTCACGCTGTCCGCGCGGGACTTCAATGTGCGCTCCTTCCGCAGCAACGCCGTCCTGCGCTGGGAGTGGCGCCCGGGCTCCACGCTCTATCTGGTCTGGCAGCAGGACCGCTTCTCCAGCACCCCGGAAGGCAGCCGTGTGGGCGCGGACGACCTGTGGGACGCGGTGACCACGCCCGGAGAGCACCGGCTCCTGGTGAAGGCGACGTACTGGCTGCCGGTGGGCTGAGCGACCCGCTGCGGGCGCGCCCGGCCCGTGCTCCCTTCGACGGGCTATTCGTCGCGGAGCGACTCGGCCGGATCCAGCCGCGCGGCTCTGCGCGCCGGGATCCAGGCGGCCAGCAGCACCATGCCCAGCAGGAGCGCGCTGACGGTGCCGAGCGCGAGCGGATCGTAGGGGCTCAGGTCCAGCAGCAGCGCGCGCAGCAGCCGCGAGAAGAACAGGGACAGCACACCGCCGATGATCAGCCCGGGCAGCGCGAGCAGGAAGCCGCCGCGGAGGAAGCGCAGCGCGACGGCGCGCCGATCGGCGCCCAGGGCCATGCGGATGCCGATCTCGCGGCGGCGCAGCCCCACCGAGTAGGACACCACGCCGTAGATGCCGAGCCCGGACAGCAGCAGCGCGAGGGCGCCCAGGCCGGTGGTGAGCCAGGCGGCGATGCGCTGGGGGAGGATCCCCACCGACGTGTACTGCTCGAGCGAGGTGACGGGGCTCAGCGAGAGATTGGGATCGAGACCGAGCAGGGTCTCCCGCACGCCGCGGACCACCGCGTCGCGGGGGGACGACGAGCGCACCACCACCTGCGTCCCGGCCGTCCAGCGCTGGGGGAGCGGGAAGTAGAGGAACGGCTCGGCGTCGTCGGTGATGAGCTGGTTCTTGGAGTCCGCGACCACGCCCACCACCTCCCAGCGCTGGATCGCGAGCGTGTCCGCATCCCGTACGCGCAGGTCCACGAAGCGGCCGACCGCCGCGCGATCCGGCCAGGCGTCCCGCGCGAACGTCTCGGTGACGACGACGACCCGCGTGCCGCCCTCCACGTCGGAGGCGCGCAACGGCCGCCCCTGCCGTACCGGCATCTGCAGCGTCGCGAAATAGCCGTCCGACACCCGGTTGAAGTCCGTCGCGAACGGCGCGCGGTCGCCGTCGGCGAGCGTCCAGCCTTCGGGAATCACGGCCGTACCGGAGCTGGACAGGTCGAGCGGGAGATCCGCCGCGAGCGCCGCATCCTCCACCCAGCTCTGACCGCGCAGCGCCTCCAGCAGGCGCGCCTGGAAGACCCGGCCGCGAGGCTCGTCGTAGCCATCGAGCGTCAGGTCCAGTGCGGTGACGTAGGCGCCCTCCGCCTCGAAGCCGGTCTCGATGTCGGAAGCGCGTTGCAACGAGCGCACGAAGAGGCCTGCGGCCACGAGCAGGATGAGCGAGAAGCCCACCTGCGCCGCAGCGAACACGACGCGCAGCCGACCGGCCCGCTGACTGCCGCCTCGGCCTTCGCCGCGGGCGCCGGTCGCCAGACCCGCACGCGTGGAACGCAGCGCGGGCAGCAACCCGAACACGAGCCCCGTGAGCAGGGTCACTGCAGCCGCGAACGCGAGCACGCGGGGATCGGGCGAGAGGCTGAGGCGCACCGGGACCGGGACCGGCAGGGCTTCCGGGCGCAGCCACGCCAGGGCGCGGTCGGCCAGGAAGACGCCCAGCCCGCCGCCCGCCGCGAACACCACCAGGGTCTCCACCGTGAGCTGCTGGATCAGGCGGGCGCGGCTCGCACCCAGGGCGAGCCGGACGCCCATCTCCCGCTCCCGTGCCGTGGCGCGCGCGAGGTACATGCCGGCGACGTTGGTGCACGTGACCAGGAGGATCAGCGCGACCATCCCGAGCAACGCGGTGAGGAACAGCCGCACGCCGCCCCGCCCCGCGCCCGGGATGGGGCCCAGCGGCATTGCGCGGAAGCTGCGACGCGCGTTGCTCTCCGGGTAGGCGGTGGCCAGCCGCCCGGTGAGCGCGTCGAGCTGCTGTCGCAGCAGCTCCAGGGTGGCGTCGGGTGCCAGGAGGCCGATCGCCATGTGCCAGGACGCGTTCCTGCGGTTGAACTCGTCCGTACCCCCGTCGAGCAACGGAACCTGGCTGAGCGGGATGAAGACGTCCGGCTCGATCCCCACCATGTGGCCACGGAAGTCCGCCGGCGCGATGCCCACGATGGTGTAGGGGTGGCGGTTCACGTGCAGCGTGGCGCCGACCGCGTCGGGATCGGCGCCCAGGCGGTCCTGCCAGTAGCGGTGGGAGAGCACCACCACCGGGTGATCGCCCGTCGTGGCCGACTCGTCGGGCACGAGGTAGCGTCCCCGCGGCGGCGGGGCACCCAGGAGCGCGAAGTAGGAGGGCTCCACCGCGAACGCGATCGCCCGCACCCCTTCGGCCTCCTGCGAGAGGCTCACCAGCTCGAAGCTGAACGCGGAGGTGCTGGCCAGCGCCGTGATCTGATCGCGCAGGTCGACGTAGTCCGGATACGCGAAGGTGTCGAAGCCCCCTCCATCCTGCGCGCGACCCAGCTCCACGACCCGGTCGTAGTTGGCCACCCCCGGCAGCGGACGGAACAGCAATGCGTTGGCGGCGCTGAACACCGTGGTATTGGCCGCGATGCCGATCGCCAGGGAGCCCGCCGCGATCAGTGTGAACGCGGGCGCGTGCCGCAGACCGCGCAGCGCCAGCTTGAGATCCCGTCCCCAGTTCCCGATCACGTCCCGGCCTCCCGTGGGCTTGTGTTCTCCGGCGGGCCGGCGGGCCCGCAGGTCTCCCTTCCAGCGCTGCCGCACGCCTCCCGCGGCGAGGTCCAGCAGCCCGCGCGCACCCGCGGCGAGCAGCGCACCCGTGCCTTCCGCCTGCGCCCGGTCCAGCTCGCGCCGCCACACCCCGCGCATGTCGGCGCCGAAGCGGGCGCGGAACGCGGGCGGGTGCAGGCGCAGCAGGAGGTCCCAGAGGCGCTCCAGGAACCGCCTCACACCGCCTCCCTGGAATCCAGCAGCCGCCGGCGGCGGGCGACGTCCAGCGTGGCCTCCAGCCGCTCCAGCTCCGCGATGAGGACGGCGCGGCCCTCCGCCGTCAGCGCGTGCACGTTGCGTCTGCCGCCCGGCTGCGGCGGATCATCGGCGTCGGCTTCCTCGATCCAGCCGGCCTCCTCCAGGTCCCGGAGCGAGCCGTACAGGGTGGCCGGCCAGAGCTTCATGGCGCCGTCCGTCCGTTCCAGCACCTCCTCCATGATGGCGGCGCCGTGGAGCGGACCCCGCGACAGGGCCAGCAGGATCTGGAACCACTGCGGCTTGAGCAGGTCGGGCACGGACGTCTCCGGCATCCAGGGTATCTGTATCGATCGATATAGATACAGACGTACCGGAGTGCAGGCGGGTTTCAGGACGGGGCGGGCGGATCCGGTGGCGGACCGGAGCGGGGTCCCGCACTCTCCCCGTGGCGTCCGCGCGAGGGCCGGACGGCAGCCCGGGCGCGATCAGGAGCGGGAAGCGGATGTGGGACGAACGGTACAGCGAGGACGGCTGGTTCTACGGCACCGAGCCCAACGACTTCCTGCGCGAGCAGGTGGCGCGGATTCCCGCGGGTGGGCGAGTGCTGAGCCTGGGCGACGGGGAGGGTCGCAATGGCGTGTTCCTGGCCGAACGCGGCTACGCCCTCACCGGTGTGGACGCTTCCGCGGTGGGCGTGCGGAAGGCGCGGGCCCTGGCGCAGGCCCGGGGCGTGACCGGGACCTGGATCCACGCCGACCTTGCCGACTTCGACCTCGGCACGGCGAGCTGGGACGGCATCGTCTCCATCTTCTGCCACCTGCCACGCGCCCTGCGCGTCGATGTCCTCCGCCGCGTCGTGCGTGGACTGGCCCCGGGCGGCGTCTTCCTGCTCGAGGCCTACACGCCGGACCAGCTCCGCTACGGCACCGGAGGCCCACCGGACGTCGATCTGCTGGTCTCGGCCTCGGACCTGGAGGCTGAGCTTCAGGGTCTGCGCTTCCTCCATCTGGCCGAGCTGGAGCGCGAGGTCATCGAGGGCGAGCGGCACTCGGGCCTCTCGGCGGTGGTGCAGGCGGTCGCGATGAAGGAGGGGTAGGCGGAAGGCAAGCAGCCGCATCCCCCGCCGAGGCGGATGCGGCCGTTCCGGCGTCCGCGCACGGGGTGGCGGGTGACGACTCCCGATCCACCCGCGTGCGCGGTGGGGGGGGAAGGCCGGCAGGCCTTCCGGAACAATGTTGCCGATCAGGCGCTGCGGCGGGCCGCGTCGCCTTCGTGGCCCAGGTAGCCGCGTTCGCCCGCGGGGTCTCCGCCGCGCAGCAGCCCGAGCAGCCGGGTGCGGTCGTCCGGCGCCGGTAGCCCCCAGCCCCGCTCGTAGCCGAACACGGTATCGACCGTCTTCGCACCGAAGTGGCCGTCGAGCAGCTCGAGGTGATCGCCGGTCACCAGGCCGGGATGGGCTACGCCACACGTGCGGCTGAGCCACAGCAGCTCCTTGCGCAACGTCACGATGTAGTTGGCGAGCCGCGCCGCCTTGTCCGTCGGATCGAGCCCGCGCATGAGCCACGCGCTCTGCGTGGCCACCCCCGCGGGACAGTGCCCCGTGTGGCAGCGTTGCGCCTGGATGCACCCGATCGAGAGCATGGCTTCGCGCGCCACGGCGATCATGTCGCATCCGAGCGCGAAGCCCAGCAGCGCGGTCTCGGGGAAGCCGAGCTTGCCCGAGCCCACCCAGGTCACCCGGTCCGCCACTCCGGCTTCGACGAAGGTGCGATACACGCGCGAGAAGCCGAGCTTGAACGGCAGCGCCACGTGGTCCGCGAAGACCAGCGGCGCCGCGCCGGTGCCGCCCTCACCGCCGTCGACGGTGATGAAGTCCACCCCGCGGTCTCCCCGCGCCATGAGGTCCGCCAGCTCACGCCAGAACACGAGGTCTCCGACCGCGGCCTTGATGCCCACGGGCACACCGGTCCGCTCCGCGATCCGCTCCACGAAGTCCAACATGGAGTCGGCGTCCTTGAACGCCGAGTGGCGCGCCGGGCTCACACAGTCCTGGCCAGCGGGCACCCCCCGGATGCGGGCGATCTCCTCGGACACCTTGGCGGCCGGCAGCACGCCGCCCAGGCCGGGCTTTGCGCCCTGGCTCAGCTTGATTTCGATGGCGCGCACCCGATGCTCGTCCATGCGCTCGAGGAGGCGTGCCTCGCTGAAGCGGCCCAGCTCGTCGCGTGCGCCGAAGTAGCCCGTGCCGAGCTGCCAGATGAGGTCGGCACCGTGGTCGTGGTGCGGGCCCACACCGCCTTCCCCGGTGTTGTGCAGGCAACCCGCCAACGCCGAGCCGCGATTGATGGCCTCGACGGCCCGTGCCGAGAGCGCCCCGAAGCTCATCCCCGACACGTACACGGCCGAGTCGGGGCGGAAGGCGCGGGCGCGTCCCCGCGGACCCCCCAGCACCTTGGCGGCCGGGATCCAGTAGTGGTGCGCACCCGGGCCGTCGTGCGCCGCCAGGGCGTCCGCGTCGGGATCGCCGAGCGCGGCGTGCTTGATGATCAGGAAGTTGGGATCGTCCTCGACCCGCTCGTCCGTGCCGAAGCCGAAGTAGTTGTTCTGGCCCTTGGCCGATGCGTACACCCAGCGGCGCTGCGCCCGCGAGAACGGACGCTCCTCCGTGTTGGAGGTGACGATGTACTGCCGCAGCTCCGGCCCCACCGCCTCCAACCAGTATCGGAAATGCCCGATGATGGGGAAGTTGCGGCGGATCGCATGGCGCGTCTGCGTCATGTCGTGGATCGCCACGACCAGCAGCACGCCGACGACCGTGAGCAGGATCCACATGGCAGCGCCTCGCGCGTAGGGGTGGGTCCGGCCGCCACCGCGGGCGCCCGGACGTCTTCCCTCCGGAGTGTCGGCGCGCGGGGGCCTCGGCTTGACCGGCGCGACAGCGGCGCGCGGCGCGGTGTGCAGCCCGCGCGCGCGTGCCAGGCCGGCGCGGGCGCGGCTGACCCGCACTGGCGGCGCGGCCCCGCCCGCCTTCAGTTGGCCGGACCTCCAGCCCCCGAGCCGCCGTCATGGTGAACCGCCGCGATTTCCTGGTCCGCTCCGCCGTCCTGGCGGGGACGGCCTCCTTCCGTCCCTGGCCCGACGCGCTGGCCGCCGCCCAGGCCCTGCCTTCGCTCGAGGGCACGCTCGTCATCAACGCGCTGGGCGGCATCTCCAACCCCAACCTGCGCACGGTCGGGGACACCGCCGCCGGGCTCGGGCCCGATCCCGAAGCGTCGGCCCGGGCGCTCGACCCCCGCGCCCTGCGCGACGCGGTCGCCTCGGGCACCACGGCCCTGAACGTCACCCTGGGCTACGTCTCGGGTCCGATGGAGCCGTTCGAGTACACCGTGGAGCAGATCGGCGTGTGGGAGGCCATCGTGCGCCGGCACCCGGAGCTACGGAAGGTCTGGACGGCCGACGACATCACCGCCGCACAGCGGGAAGGGCGGGTGGGGATCATCTTCGGATTCCAGAACGCCGCCATGGTGGGCGAGCGGGTGGAGCGCGTCGATCTGTTCGCGGACCTGGGGGTGCGCATCGTCCAGCTGACCTACAACCCGCGCAACCAGATCGGAGACGGCTCCATGGAGGTGGGCAACCGTGGCTTGACCGACTTCGGGCGCGAGGTGCTCGCCCGGCTGCACACGAACCGCCTCCTCGTGGACCTGAGCCATTCCGGCGAGCGCACCTGCCTGGACGCCATCGCCGCGTCCCCCGGCCCGATCGCGATCACCCACACGGGCTGCCGGGCGCTGACCGACCTGCCCCGCAACAAGACGGACGAGGAGCTGCGCCGGCTGGCGGACAAGGGCGGAGTGGCCGGCATCTACTTCATGCCGTTCCTGCACCCCGACGGACAGGCCCGCGCCGAAGACGTGGTGCGCCACATCGAGCACGCCGTCGACGTCTGCGGCGAGGACCACGTGGGCATCGGCACGGACGGCGGGACCACGCAGGTGGACGACATGGAGGCGTATCGCGCCGTGATCCGCGAGGAGATCCGGCAGCGCGCGGCCGCCGGCATCGGTGCGACGGGCGAATCGGCGGACGTGGTCCCCATGATCCCCGACCTGCAGGGCCCGGATCAGTTCCGGAAGCTGGCGGCGCTGCTGCGCGGGCGCGGCCATCCCTGGAGCCGGATCGAGAAGATCCTGGGCGGTAATTTCAATCGTCTGTTCCGCGAGGTGTGGCCCACCGTGTGAGCGGCGGCTCACGTCCGGCGCGACGCGCACCGCTGCTCCGCCCCTGCTGTGACCGGCGGCCCCCGTTGTCGGTCCAGAGCCGGAGATCTATGGTTTTTCTGTCGCAGTCATCGGACGCTCAACAAGGTGGGCCTGTGAGGGGAACGCGGATTGTACGACTCGGCATCCTCCTGATCGCGTCGGGGTCCTCGCTGGCGGGGTGTGCAGCGGGACGCCCGTGGGGGTTCTCGCCGCTCGCGGGCATCGATGTCGACGCCGAGGAGCTGTTCGTCGGCGCCGACGCCTGGGTGCCGCTGGAGCAGAGCCTCGGCGCAGGGGAGCTGTTCTTCGTGCCCGGGTTCGACTGGTACCCGTTCCTGGGCGAGGACGTGGGCGGCATCAACGTGGACGCGTCCCTCTGGGGCGTGAACGGCGACCTGGTGTGGGCGTTCGGTGGCGACTCCTTCGCGCCGTTCGTCCGCGGCGGCCTGGCCTTGCGCCGCTCGTCGAGCGAGGTGAACAACCTCGGCCGCGAGACCATGACCGACTTCGCGTTCGACTTCGGTGCCGGAGGCTTCCTGGGCGGCGATCCCATGGGCAGCCGTCCGTTCGGGCAGGTGGGTCTGCTCCTCGGAGACGGGTCCAGCCTCTACCTGAGCGCCGGCTACCGCCTGCAGCTCGGCGGCACCCCCTGAGCGGGCGGAGGCCTCCCCGGCTCCGGGGAGGCCTCCAGACCGGGGTCTCGTCTCCCTGACCGGACGAGGCGTCCGCGCGCGTCAGACTGGCGACGTCCGGTCGGGTCGGGCATCTTCAAGGATTGGGCTTCCGACCGGAACCGGGGGTGTGATGAAAGGTCTGGCGACCGCCGTCCTGACGGGCGGCGTCCTGCTGGCGGCGACACGGGGCAGCGTTCCCGTGCCCCCGCCCGCCTGGGCCGGGCCGGCGCACGCCGCGGAGCCGGAGCGCCTGCTCGGTCCGGAAGACTCCGACGACCTGGTGGAGCGGTATTGCCAGCGCTGCCACAACGAGCGGCGCCGGAGCGGCAACCTCACCCTGGCCGACTTCGAGGTCGGCCGGGCCGACGTCCAGTACGAGACGGCGGAGCGCATGATCCGGAAGCTGCGCGCCGGCATGATGCCTCCGCAGGGCGCCGATCGCCCGGGTGCGGACTCGCTCCAGGCGCTCGCGGCCACGCTGGAGCAGGTCGTCGACGCCGCGGCCGCCGCACGCCTCGCCCCCGGCACCCGCCCCTTCCAGCGCCTCAACCGCGCCGAGTACGCACGCCTCGTGGGCGAGCTGCTGGACATCACCGTGGATCCCGGCGAATGGCTTCCCGCCGATCCGATCAGCGAGGGCTTCGACAACATCGCCGACGCCCAGACCATCTCGCCCACCCTCATGGACGCCTACCTGACGGCGGCGTCCGAGGTGGCGCGTCGCGCGCTCGGCCAGGAGAACGCCCCGCCGACCACGGTGACGTATGCGAACCCACCGTTGGTCTCCCAGCACGAATGGGAGCGCGTCGAGGGCGCTCCGTTCGGCACCCGCGGCGGCCTCAGCGTGCTGCACGCCTTCCCGGCGGACGGGCAGTACACGGTCTCGCTGGGGTTCATGTCGGGATGGGGAGAGCGCTTCCACGACATCGACATCTCCGTGGACGGGGAGCGCGTGGCGCTCCTGCGCTATGGCGGCGACATCGACTTCCAGGGCCGCAAGCAGTTCCCCATCGAGACGGAGCCGCTCTTCCTGCGCTCCGGCGAGCATCGGCTGACCGCCGCCTTCGTGCGGCGCATGGACGGTCCCTACGAGGACCTGATCCGGCCCAACGACTGGTCGCTGACCGGCACCGAGGCGAGCTACGGCACCACCTCGCTCCCGCACATCGTCAGTATGACGGTGGAGGGTCCGTTCGACCCCGTCGGGGTGTCCGAGACGCCGTCACGGCAACGCGTGTTCTCCTGTCGGCCCACGGAGCCGGCGGAGGAGGAACCGTGTGCGACCTCCATCGTGCGGCGGCTGGCGAGCGCGGCCTACGGTCGGGAAGCGACCGCCGACGACGTGGACGACCTGATGCGCTTCTACGCGCTCGGGGCCGAGGACGGGGGCTTCGAGGCGGGCGTCCGGACCGCGCTCGAGGCGCTCCTGGTCAGCCCGCACTTCCTGTTCCGGGTGGAGCGCCAGCCCCGCGACGCGGCGCCGGGCGCGATCTATCCGCTGTCCGGCCCCGATCTGGCTGCGCGCCTGTCCTTCTTCCTGTGGGGCACGCAGCCGGACGGCCCCTTGCAGGAGCTCGCGCGCTCGGGTCGGCTGACGGATCCGGCGGTGCTCGAGGCGGAGGCGCGCCGGATGCTGGCCGACCCGCGCTCCAGCGCGCTGTCGACCCGCTTCGCCTCCCTGTGGCTGCGGCTGCAGGACCTCGACAAGGTGCAGCCGGACGCCTTCTGGTTCCCGAACTACAGCCGTCAGCTCGGCGACGCGATGCGCGAGGAGACGCTGCGCTTCTTCGACCATCTGGTGCGGACGGACCGCAGCCTCCTGGAGCTGTACAGTGCCGACTACACGTTCCTGAACGAGCGTCTCGCGCGGCACTACGGTGTGCCCGGCGTCGTGGGCGACGAGTTCCGCCTGGTGCAGATGCCGGCTCGCGAGCGACCCGGCGTGCTGGGTCACGGCAGCGTGCTGGTGCAGACGTCGCTGGGGAACCGCACGTCCCCGGTGCTCCGTGGGAAGTGGATCATGGAGGTCCTGCTGGGTGCTCCGCCGCCGCCTCCGCCGCCCGGCGTGCCGGACCTCGAGGAGACGAAAGACAGCGAGGCGGGAGAGATCCTGAGCACGCGTCAGCGCATGGAGCTGCACCGCGCCAATCCCTCGTGCTCGTCCTGCCACTCGGTGATCGACCCCATCGGGCTCGCGCTGGACAACTTCGACGTCACCGGCCGGGCGCGGATCCGCGAGAACGGCGCGCCGGTCGACACCCGTGGCACGTTCTACGATGGTACGGAGATCGCCAGCGCCGGGGACCTCTCCGACGCGCTGCTGTCCCGGCCCATCCCCCTGGCCCGCAACTTCACCGAGAACCTGATGGCGTACGCGATCGGGCGCAGGGTGGAGGCGCCGGATCAGCCCGCCGTGCGCGCCATCGCCGCCGAGGCCGCGCGCCAGGACTACCGGATGTCGTCCTTCATCCTCGGGATCGTCACCAGTGACGCGTTCCGGATGAAGCAGGCGTCGGGGCCCGTCGCCACCACCGACGAGCGGCCGCGCTGAGCGCGCGGTCCAGCCACAGGAGCACGCGACCAGCGATGAACATCCTCACCGGGAAGAGCCTTCCCCGGCGTACGTTCCTCAAGGGTGCCGGAGCCACGCTGGCCCTGCCCCTGCTCGACGCCATGACGCCGGCCGGGCTGCACGCCCGCGGGCGTGCGGCCGCGCCCACCCGCTTCATCTGCATCGAAGAGGTGCACGGTGTAGCCGGCTGCAACGAATGGGGCGCCACCCAGCACCTGTTCGCGCCGGAGACCGTGGGCCGGGACTACACGCTGTCGCCCCAGAACGTCCTGAAGGGGCTGGAGCCGTGGCGCGAGTCCATGACCATCATCAGCAACACCGACGTGCGCATGGCGGAGGCGTTCGACGCCGAGGAGGTGGGAGGAGACCACTTCCGCTCCAGCGCGGTGTTCCTGACGCAGTCCCATCCCAAGCAGACGCAGGGCTCCGACATCTTCTGCGGGACGTCCATCGATCAGCTGCACGCCCAGCGCTTCGGCCAGGAGACGGTGCTGCCCTCCCTCCAGCTCTGCATCGAGAGCACGGACAAGGGCGGGGGCTGCGACTACAACTACTCCTGCTCGTACACGGATTCGATCAGCTGGGCGTCGCCGACCACGCCGCTACCCATGATCCGGAGCCCCCGGACCGCCTTCGACCTGCTGTTCGGAGCCGGAGGCTCGGCCGAGGAGCGCGCGCTCCGGCGGCGCACGCACCGGAGCATCCTGGACTGGGTGGCCGGGGAGATCTCCGACATGAAGCGTGACCTCGGCGCCGAGGATCGCCGCCGCGTGGATCAGTACCTGGAGAGCGTGCGCGAGATCGAACGGCGCATCCAGAGGGTCGAGAGCCAGAACACGAGCGGAGAGCCGCGTGAGCTGCCGGACGCGCCTCCGGGCGTGCCGGATTCGTTCACCGAGCACATGCGCTTGATGTTCGATCTGCAGGTGCTCGCCTTCCAGACGGACGTGACGCGCACCGTGTCCTTCAAGACCGGGCGCGACGCCTCCAACCGGACGTTTCCGGAGAGCGGCTCCGACAAGGCCTTCCATCCCGCCTCCCACCACGGCGGGAAGGAGAAGAGCATCCTCGAGTTCAACACCATCTGCCAGTTCCGGGTGGGCCAGCTCGCCTATTTCCTGGAGCGGCTGCAGGCCACCACGGACGGGGAGTCCAGTTTGCTGGACCAGTCCCTGGTGCTTTGGGGATCGCCCATGGGCGACGCGAACGTGCACAACCACCGCCGCTGTCCCCTCGTGGTCTTCGGCGGGGCCAACGGCGAGCACCGCGGCGGGATGCACATCCAGGCGCCGGACGGCACGCCCATGGCCAACGTCTTCGTCTCGCTCCTGCACCGCCTGGGGCACGACGACCTGCCCGCCTTCGGCGACAGCACCGCCGAGTTCTCCTGGAGCGTCTGAGGAGACCGGCGATGATCCCCGTTCCCGTCCGGACTGTCGCCTCCACCACGCCGGTGTCGAGATCGCGCCGCGCCCGTGGGACGCGCCGATCCGTCCTGGGCCTGGCGCTGATGTTGGGGCTCCTCGGCCTGGTGGCGCCGGACACGCCCGTGGCCGACGCCGCGGCCGTGGGAGACCTGGAGCGGTTGCGGCTCCTGCTGCGGGACGGCGCCGACGTCAATGCCGCGCAGGGGGACGGGATGACGGCCCTGCACTGGGCGGCCGAACGGGGGGACTCCGCGATGGCGGCCGTCCTCCTGTACGCGGGTGCCGACGTGGACGCCGGCACGCGCATCGGGCGCTATACCCCGCTGCACGTCGCGGCCGGACGCGGGGATCCCACCCTGGTGCGGGTCCTCCTGCGCGCGGGCGCCTCCGCCCAGGCCCGCACCACCACGGGCGGCACGCAGCCGCTGCACCTGGCGGCGGGCGCGGGCGACCCGGACGCCGTGGAGGCCCTCCTGGAGGCCGGAGTCACGGTCGACGTCCGTGAGGGTGCGTGGGGTCAGACCCCGCTGATCTTCGCGGCCGCGCGCAATCGGGTGGACGTCATCCACGCGCTCCTCGCGGCGGGGGCCGACCCCGACCTGGCGTCCGTCCCGGTGGACGTGGTGGAATGGGAGGCCGCCGACCGCGCCGCCGAACGACGGCTGCGACAGGTGCTGGCCGAGTTCAAGGAGCGGGAGGGAGGCGGCACCGACTGGCAGCCCACCCCGGCCCAGGTCCAGGCGGCGCTGGAGGTGTACCGCGAGGTGCAGCGGCGCTGGCCGGACGTGCCCGACCCGGCCGACGACGACAAGCCGTCGGCGCCGGACAGCGCGGCGGCGGACAGCCTGGCCGGGCCGGACAGCCTGGCCGCGGGGGACAGCGCCAGCGCCGACAGCGCCCGGGCCAGCGCCGCCCCCGCGGGCGGCCCGGAGGAGGCCGCGGACGCGCCGTCCGGGTCGGACCCCCGGGAGGGGCCGACCGACGCCGAGGGGGCCCCCCCGGCGGACTCGGCCGGGATGCCGGACACGGCCGCCGCGGAGGAGCCCCGCCCGCTCACGTACGCCCAGCTCGTGGGCGGATGGGGAGGGCTCACGCCGCTCCACCACGCCGTGCGCCAAGGGCACACCGCGGCCGCCCTGGCCCTGCTCGAGGGCGGCGCGGACCTGGACCGCCCGAGCGTGGGGGACGGCACCACGCCCCTGTTGATGGCGGCCGTGAACGGGCAGTTCGACCTGGCCCTCCTGCTGCTCGAGCGGGGCGCCGATCCCACCCTGGCCTCGACGGCCGGCACCACACCGCTGTTCGCCGTCCTGGAGCGCACGTGGGCGCCGCGCGCCTCCTACGCCCACCCGACCGAGCACCAGCAGCAGCGCGCGACCCACCTGGACGTCATGAGGGCCTTGTTGGAGGCGGGCGCGGATCCCAACGCCCGCCTGACGACCCACCTGTGGTACATGGAGTACACCTTCTCGGTGCTGGGCGGGAGCGGCATCAACCTCCAGGGTGCCACCCCGTTCTGGCGGGCCGCCTACGCCCTGGACGTGGACGCCATGCGCCTCCTCAAGGCCTACGGGGCCGATCCCGACATCCCGACCACCAAGCCGCCGGAGCGTCGACGCCGGGCGCAAGCGGACGAGGAGGACGAGGTGGCCGACTCCACGGCCGCAGCCGACTCGATCGGAACCGGCGACGCCGTGGTGGCGGGGGGCGACAGCGCGGCGGTGGCGGCCACCCCGGCCAATGCCGAAGGGCTACCGGTGGCCGCGCCGCCGGCACCGGCCAACGCCGAAGGGGAGGGCTCCGCCCCGGGGGAGGATCCGGAGGACGAGGAGGAGGACCATTCCGGGGTGCCGCCGGTGCCGGTGGGTGGCCCTGCGATCTTCCCGATCCACGCCGCCTCGGGCGTGGGGTACGGCCAGTCGTTCGCGGGCAACGCCCACCGCCACGTGCCGGACAACTGGCTGGCGGCCGTGCGCTTCCTGGTGGAGGAGTGCGGGGCGGACGTGAACGTGCGGGACGCCAATGCCTACACGGCGTTGCACCACGCCGCCTCCCGAGGTGACAACGCGGTGGTCCAGTATCTCGTGGACCACGGGGCGGACGTCACCGTGGTGAGCCGGAAAGGGCAGACCACGGCGGACATGGCCAACGGGCCCATCGAGCGGGTGCAGCCCTTCCCGGAGACGGTCGAGCTGCTGGAGCGCCTGGGGGCGACCAACAACCACACCTGCGTGTCCTGCTGAGCGTCCCGCCGGCCGGAGCGGCCCCCGAATCCGGATCCCGCTTCGTCGCAGCGGGTTGAGGGCGGGAAGAGGAGGGGTGTGGGCGTAGGGCCTGTCCCCCCGGAATGCGACCTCCGCCTGGCCTTCGGGCGGTGATTCGTCCTAGGGCTCGGGACGCCCGTCGTCCTCGATCGGCCCCACGTCCTCGTCGATCTGGCGGACCCGTTTCCGGATCCACCAACCCGTCCCGCCCAGGATGCCGAAGGGCAGGATGGTGAGGAGGATGGCCGTGGCGAGGAACGCCCGGCGGTTCTCGTCGCTGGCGTCGAAGCAGACCGGGCAGGCGTGCGCGACGTCCGGAAGCAGCGCGATCAGAGCGATGGCGACCAGAGCGGGCCAGAGTCGGCGCATCAGAGGTACACCTGCACGTAGAGGAACGGCCAGAGCAACACCACAAAGTACCAGAAGATCTGCACCGTGACGAACTGGTCCTTGTTCAAGGTCCCGCGGCGCAGGCGGTTCCAGGCCCAGCCCAGGCAGGCGATGGCCGCCACGGCGTGCAGGGCGTGGGCTCCCACGATGAGGTAGAAGAAGGCCCCATACGGGTGGGAGGTCATGGTCAGCCCCTCGCGGATCAACCCGACCCACTCCACGCCCTGGAAGCCCACGAAGAACAGCCCCAGCAGGACCGAAACGGCGAGCGGCACCAACGCCTGGGCGGGCCGCTTCTTGTAGGCGAAGTGGGCGAAGCCCAGGACCAGCCCCGACACCAGCAGCGCCGCCGTGTTGATGGCGGTCTCCTCGAACGGGAGACGCGGC